>NZ_JAZGVT010000046.1:0-49965 GCF_036440755.1 Methylobacter sp. Wu8
CAAAGTTAAACAGGTTCCAGATGCCCGCTGTCTCGCGGTCATTGGTGAAAATCAACGGGCACTTTTGCTGTTTTGCATCCGTCAGCGCCCATTCGATTAATTCGTTTTTGATTTTCATGCCCAACTTATCCGCCCATAAATATCGGATATGGGCTTGTTTGTTTTTGCCGATGCGCATTTGACAAAAGCCGAATACAGTATTCATTTCATCTAGCCATAAATACCACAGATCACCATCATTGCCGGTGACGGCGACACCCAGTTCGTTATGTATTTTGCTGTCAATGGCAATCTTGCCAATCAGGCAGTACAGCTTTGGGTCTGTTTTCCGCTCGCCTTGCACATATTTTTTTATCATAACCACCTCACAAGTTTTTATATTTTTCCAGCGCCGCCTTGCGCCGCTGCATATCCAGCCGGGTTAAGCCAAAGCCCATATACTTACAGGCATAGTCATTTTTTAAGATGCAGATGCACATACGTTTGTAACTGGGTACCGATTTAAAATCATTAATCGGCATGTCGTCAGGGTACTCGCTGAATTTCACGAATTCCATTTCCCCGGTATATTTTTGCTGGCGCCTGGGTTCTCCAAGGTATTCGGCCGGCGCATCGATCGCGCGCAATTCGTCGGCTGTTTCCTTGGGCAATGCGCCGCCTTTTTCCGTCCAATAGTTAATGCTGGAATTAAACTTTTCCAGGTATTTGTTGCGCGTGTCTTCTGGCAATGTTGCCAGTAAAAAGTCGAGATACGATTTCCAGGTATGGCCTTTGGGCAAGCTGATATTTTTAAAGGCCATCGCTTTGGATGCGCCGTAAATAGCGGTGAAATTAGCGCCATTTACGCGACCCAGCACGCGGCCCCAGGTGTGCGGCTCGATAATGCGATACAGGTTTAAAGTTTCCTGAGCGGCGCCCAAAAACGGGCTGGCAACGCGCATGTCATGGGGTTTTAGCCCGGCGTAATACATCAGGTCGTACAGTTTGTTGTAATCAAAACCGAACTTGGCGTTAGCGGTCCAGATGTCTTCTACATCCCAGTCATACAGCGGGTACGCCGCACAGTTGTTTTTACCGGTAGCCGTGGTCCAGATATGACCTTTCCAGCTTTTGGTTTTATGGACGATAGCGGTAAACCGGTTAAGGCTTTCTTGGGTGCGGATACCGACCAGCGCCACGGTTGATCCGCCGCCTTGCTGTTGTTGATACCAATGGATGAATTTCTCCTGCAGGTTGTAATCGATCATGCCCGGCTGGTAAAAGTCGAAGTTATGGTTATCGATGTTGATCACTGAGGGGTGATTCGGCATCGGCCTAACCCAGATGTTTTTTTCGTCAGGGTTCCAAGGTATCCAGGCCGATTGGTGCATGGAGGTCGTGCAGGGTACGGACATGGGCATACACAGCCAGTACGGGGTGATTAAATCGGCATTGCCGGTCATCACACGGGTGACATATTGGGTGGTCATGTCGTATTGAGCTTCGTAGTCCATGTGCATGACGCCGATCTTGCGGGTAATGCCCTGCTCACGCATGTAGTGCAGGGTGAGTTCGAGCAATACGCCGGAGTCTTTGCCCCCGCTGAATGCGACATAGATGTTTTCGAACTCGGCAAAAATGTAGGCTAAGCGCTTTTGCAAGGCTTGGTAGACATTGATGTTGATGTGGAGTTTGTCGGCCATTATGCGTTTGTCCGGTTAATGTTGGTGCGCACGGCGCACCCTACATGACTTATTGAAAAAGCTCACCCAATCCTCCCTGCATATCATCGATATGTGCTTCTTCTCTTTTCCAAGAAACGATATTGCCGGTCATATGCCGGTAAAGTGTCACTTCTTCAAGATGATGCTGTTCGGCTTCTTGCGGTGAGACGATGATTAATTCACCGTTGAATTCCACTAGCAGACAACGTTCTATGTTTTCCAGCAAAGCTTTCTCGCTGGCTTTAAAAAAGGTTTGAAATCGGTAATCATGACCGGTTTCGCCTTTTTTGACGGCGTTTTTCATAAAAGGTGCGTAAGTGAATTCTTGATTGCTGATATTGATTGTATTCATGTCCCATACGCCTGCACTGCGCTCGTAGCGTTTGGCTGCCACATGTGATGTCTCGTTGGCGATGTCGAATACCCACCATCGACTGATCGACGAGTTCTTATCACCACATTGATACATGGCATCAAGCTGTTATGCTTTGTTGAAAATGCGCGTCCCGGGGTTATTTGGGTGATGACGAGGCGGGAGTGACTCGATAACTCATCATCATTAAGACATAGGTTTTGATTGATATAGTCGTCGACGTCAGAATCCGCGCATTGGTTTTTTCCGTATTCGCCCAGGATATTTGCAGGCCATTCAACATATAGCGTCAAATCGCCGTTGACGATTTTTTCTATATTAGCGTTTGATAATTTAAAGGGTTTCATTTTTATGCCCTGGCGTAATGATTTAGATGTTTGGAAATAACATGTCATACAACGACATATCCTCGGTTATTTGAGGATGAAGATCCGTAGATAGCTGCCCTCTAAAATCATAACCAAGATTGCTACGGCTTACGGTTCCTATAATCCAGTGCTCGCCGGCTTTGACATAAAGCCTTGGTAATCCTGTGCGTTTTTCTCGGCGCATTACATCCCAGTAGACATGGCTTAGCTTGATGTTCTTTAGGCTTTCAATATCGTTTGTTCCGATATTGAAATCATTGTTTTTTTCCATGACCGTATCTCTCTGCTATTGATAATATTGCCGGTTGATAAGGTGCGCACGGCGCACCCTACATAACTACTACACCCATCCAGGTAGACCTATACCGGTCAATGAATTTTCACCCATTTCAACTTCTCGAATAATCCTGTCAGTGACCTCTTCAGGCGACATTTCAAGTTCTGAGGAATAGAGCCAGCGTAACCTGGATATTTCGCAGGCATAACTTCTGTTTTTTACTTTGTCGTAAACAATATGCACAACTCCACCTGCGCTGCCTTCATCCCCGGTAAATGACCATTGCAACGATTTGCCGTCAATAATGACAGGGATCATCGTGCATTCATCATTATCTATGGCACATAATTGATTCGCTATATTTCCAAACACAGCAAAAACCTGCTTTAGTGTCCCGTTATAGCAAACCAAACGGTCAGATTTTTCACAAACAAGATCATCTTCATCATGATATTTATCATGTAGATAATTAGCGATAAGTTGTTTTTCCTGTTCGGTGTATTCTCCGTTTATTGCGCGGCGCATGGTTGCTAATGCGCTCCATTCGTCAGCATGGTCCGCAATACATTTCTTTAGTCGGGCGAAGAAGCTATCTTGATGAACAGAGATGGAATAGCGAGTTGTAACGCTTGTAAATTCGCCATCGACGAATATTTGCCAGGTATCGGCTTCCTCGGCATTAAACGTTGGATAATTAAATGATTTGCTATCAGTGTAGGCTGATTCGAAGATTACATCATCTTGGTAGTTGATTAGTTTTAATAGAATGTTCATGGCGGATATCCTCTTTAACGGTGTAAATGGTTAATGCCTCCCATCCTGGTGGCCGCTTTGCTGTCCTGTTATGCAAAATTTTAGGCAATTATTGCCTAATCGTCAAATTTATTTTTACAACTGCATCACGAATTCGCGCAGTTTGTTCTTGCTGCTGGCCTTTACCTGGTCAACTTCTTTCTTGAAATCACTAACCGCATTGCTTTTACTCCATAGCGCGGCGCTGATGCGGTCATCAATGCCGGCATCGGTACGGATGTCGATATAAACAACTTTATGATCTTGCCCGATCCGGTGATTGCGGTCTTCGGCCTGGATGCGGTCGGCATATTTAAAACCATTGTTATAAAAAATCACGTAATGCGCTTCGTTCCAAGTCTGTCCAACGCCGCCGCAACTGGGTGTTGAAATCATAAACCGGGCATGGGTGCGGAACTTTTCCACCTCAATAGAACGATCGTTCTGTTTGATGCCGCCATAAAACAGCGCCACGCTATCGGCCCCGTATTGCTCCGACAAATGCGCGGCTATTTGTTCGATGTCGTAATGGTATTTTGCCCAGATGATGACTTTTTTATCATTCGGAATGCTGCTGATCGTGTCTAACAGCATTTCTACGCGCTGATGCGGGATTTCGATCAGCGATTTATGCACTTTTTCGTTAATGTCGATATAGCGCCGGCGCCAAAATCCGCAGCTGATTTGTTGCAGGGCGGTGAACAGTCTGAAAATAGTGTAAGAGGTAAATTCTTCGATGTCCGCGGTCAATATTTCTTCTTTGGCTTGTTCATACAGCCGGCGCTGTTCGCTGGTCATGTCCACGTAGCGGGTTTCGTAGAGTTTATCCGGTAAGTCCAGGCATTCGTCTTTAGTGACCTGGTAGACGTAGGGCTTGATCTTGGCGGCGATCCATTCGCTGTTGTGGCTGCGCACGATCAGGCCTTTGTATTTTTCCGAGTATTCGAGGTGGTTACGGGCAAAGGAGTAATACGACCGGTAGCCGAGTATTTTCGGCGACAGGAAGCGCATTTGCGCATACAGGTCGACAATGCCCTGGCTGATCGGCGTACCGGTCAATATCAGCCGGTACCGGGCTCGCTCGGACATGACGGTAATGCGCTGGGTGCGCATGGATTTGTGGCCTTTGATGAGCTGCGACTCATCGACGATGACCAGGGTTTCGTCGTCGATCAGGCGGTTGACGGTCAGCGCGACGCGGTTGCTGGCGCTCATCGATTCGACGCCGACCACGTACCACCAACAAGCCGGGAGGTTGCGGCTGTTGGTTTTGTCGTTAAATACGCAGACATCGGCGGCGGTGGCTGTGGTGTGTTTGAATATTTCGTGCTGCACAGTGGGTTTTAACGATACCGGACAGAACCAGACCACTTTGCTGATTTTGTGCTGGCGCAAGCGCACCAGCTCGATGGCAGTGCGGCTTTTGCCTGTGCCCATTTCCATGAATAAGGCGCCGACTCGCGTGGGTAGGAGTTTGGTGACGGCGTCGACCTGCTGGGGGAGTAGCGGGGTGCGGGTGGCGATGGGGTGGCGGGCGATTGCCGTGGTTTGCATAAAATTAATTAGGCGTCTTGATTGAACTCAGCTCGTAATGCAGCGGCGATACGATCCATTTGCGCCTGCGCCCAGGGTTCAACTTGTTCAGCGACTTGAGCAAAAGTAGCCCCCTCGAAATTCTTCGATATCAGCAGTTCTGATTCCCCATTTCGGTCAAGGAATCCATCATACATGCTAATGTCGCATATCGCTGAGCACATGCCGTTTTTCTGGTGATTACTTGGCCAGTAGCGGGTTGATACCGCTACGATGTCACCATCATAGTCTTTCTTGCCTTGGCAATCATCGGCCCATGTTATATCGAGTTTCATAATGCTCTCATGAATTATTTATCTAAAAGTCATGTAGGCCGGAATAAGACGGTTCAAGCGATAGCGATAACCGGCGTTTCCGGCGAACGGTTTACAAACGCTGCCGGAAACGCTACCACGCGCTACGCTTGGGTAGCCTTATTCCGGCCTACGGATCTGGCTTCAAGTAATCTTCGCCAAGGTTATCTTTAATTCTGATAACCAGCTTTGGATGGCATAGCAATCTTTCATATTCGCCATATTGCCATGCAAGCAATTCTTCAGCTTTAATTCTCGCTTTGATAAGGTCTATGTGGTTCTCATAATCAACGAGTTCTGAAAAATCAAAAACAACCAGATTTCCAGATAACTGAACACCATCTTCATTGTATTCATTGCAATTCTTAACATTGAATCCTAACCCGTCTCCCAACACAGACCATTTTTCTACGTCGTTTAAATTTTTTTCTGTGCTCATAAATATTCTCAGTCATGCAGGTGCATCGCACCCGTTCAAAGATCGTAAACGGTACGCGGCGCGCACCTTGCATTTAATCTATGCACTTTTTTCATGTCTTTTGTCAGCCAAATAAACGCCACGTCATCTGACGGCTTTGTTCTTTCCATTCCATAGCTACGCAGATATTGCTGATCTAAAATGCCGCCATCACTGACCGATAGATAGTGTCCGCCCACTTCATAGTTGATTAATAAATCCAGATCGTTTGGAAACTCTTCCCCTTTTACAAAACTACCGAAATCTGAGTTACTCGAAAATATCGAGTAACTGAAAAATGATGGGCACAAAAAAACCGCATGGTCTATCGTGTGTGGGTTCCGCTGTTAAAAGAGTTGTGAGGCTCCTGGTAAAAACATAGCGTCGATTCAACGGCGTTGTCAATCACGTAAATCATCATCAACATCCACATACTCAGGCATAGCGAGCCTTACCGGCTTACCATCATCGCCGCTCTTGGTCTGCTCGGGCAAATCAACCTTAGCAATTAATGACTCTCGCTTAACCCGCTGCGCCTCATCCATCGCCGTTTTCGCGGCGGTGGTGATAGAAAAATTATTCACTTCGGCGAAATCCTGCACCTGCTCGAACTGCTCGACGGCTACCGATAAGTGCGGCTTCACATAGCGCGCGGTGGGGATGCGTTTGGCGGCCCGGTAATAATCTTCGTCTTTGCTCCAACGGATGCACAGGCGGCCGGTTTCTTTGCCGCGGGTATATAACGCAATCCAGCGGGTTTGTTCGGATTGGAAGCGGCCGTTGATCATGGCGTCGCGGATGTCGACGTTGTATTGCCTGACGATGAAATGATTGCCGAGCAGGCTATGGCCGATTTCCGCCGCGCGGTCTTCTGAGTTGCCGTTGATGCCGACAAGAGTGCGTTGCCAATGGTCGTCGGCCCAGGTAAAGCCGTGCTTTTTGATCAGCAGGCGGAACGATTCGATTTTTTCCGGGAAACGGACCGAGACGCCGCTTGGCGTGATGCTGATTTCAGCGACGGTTTCGGTGATCGGTTTTTGCGGCCTGACCGTGGCTTCGGCTTTGGCGTCGTCGATGATGGCTTGCTGATCGGCTTCTATGGGTTGTTCCGGCGGATGGGCGACAAATAAGTCGCGCAGGATAAAGCCGATTTTGCTTTCGCGCTGGTCGATCCACCAGGACGCGCGGGTTTGTTGTTTTAGCAGTTCGACGGCATAGCTGGTATTGGCATCATCTATGGCAATGGCTTCCTGACGCCAACCGGATGTGCCCCAGTAAGCGTCGATATGCAGCCGAGGCATGTCGCCGGATAGCGCTTTGGTAATGGTGTCGAGTTTTTCGGCGCGGAGTTTTTCCGCCCAGGCGATTTGTTTGTCGCTGCCGGTCAGGGCAGGAAGGCCGATTGCGGCGTTTTGGTCGGCTGCTTTGACGGCGGCTTGGTCGCGTTGGTTTTGTTTACAATCTTCGCAAATAAAACCTTGGACTTGCGCCCACTCGGCTTTTCTGTCGGCTTCTTTGCGGTTGTGGCCGATTAGGGTGATCCGGTTGCTGCAACCGTCTGTTGCGCAATAGATATGTGATTTTGCCATGAGGAACCTCTTAACGATGTTAATGGTAGTGCCGCCCGTCCTTGGTGGCTGGTTTGTTTTTATGGGGTATTGTAGGCGATATTCGCCTAATTGCAAGTTATTTATTGACGGTTTATAAGGTGCGCACGGCGCACCCTACATAGATTTTTTTTTGATCATGGTTTAAGCATGTCGTAAATATCCGGACTAACACACATTGTTCTCGGTCCCAGTGTGTCCATTTTAAAAACCTTTATGTCATTGCTTAAGTTTAATAGGCCTGGCACTTCATTTATTACCGTTGTGCCAAGCGGCAAGTTATTGCGGGTATTGCACTTTGGACAATGTGAAATGACTGATCGCCCATGTTTAACCGGCACTGATGGAAAAACATGATCGCAATGGTTGTTTTCGCATTTTTTTGGGTTTGTGTTCATAAATCTTCCTGACTAAAACGGTTAATCTGTTTAACGGCAAAAAGAGCGCGCTGCATAACGCTTTTTACCGCTGGCTGAATAGGTAAAACAAGCGCCTTTTGCGCTGGTTTGGTAGATGTTTTTGATGGGTTTTACCTGGCAATCTTTTCTTTCCCATTTATCCTTGGCATCCGATTCGGTGTAGGTTTGCCATTGCATGTTGCTCGGCGCATCCAATCCATTGCAGGCTAAGGGCTTGATATGGTCTATTTTATAACCGGGGCAGGGGCCTGATGTATTGCCGTTAGCCGGGCAGGGATGCGAGGCTTTAAAGTGGTTTTTTGCTGATTCGCTTCTTTTCTGTTTGGCATCGGATATTGATGGGCTTAGCGTGGAAACAATGATTAAGGCGGCTATCAGGTTGTTTTTTAGTTTCATGTTATTGCTCTTATGTTGGGTTTTACTGATAAGGTATTAGTGTTCCCGTTCTTGTTTCCACGGCCCTGAGTATTTCGGTTGTGCAATATACGCGGCCGTGCCTTGAAGCCTGTCCACTGCTTCTTTTTGTCCGACGGTCGCGCACATTGCCAGACCGGCCATGCTAACGAGTTTCATTAGGGCGTTGCCTGCGTCCTGAGTAGTCTGTAATTGGCAGGCGTTCATGTAGTTTTTTATTGTTTCGGCAGCCAGTTTTTCAGCTTCTTGTGGTGTGATCATTGTCTTTCCTTAAATGAGATTAGTAATGTGGCCCCGGCAACAACGGCGGCATTTGCCCCGTTGCATAGGATTGTTCGACTTGCGGCAGCATGAATTGACCGACGGTACCGCCGTTCGGCAATACGATATGCGCGAGAAATTCTTCTTCAAATTCGGTGATACCGGCTTCAACGGCCTCCAGTTTGGCTTTTATGACCAATGACAGCGCACGCCAGCGCTGTCTGACGGCTTGCTCATAGGCTTGTTCCGCTGCGCCGGCTGAGCGAGGTTTTCCGGTTGGCGTTTGGGTGATTTCTGAGCCGCTTTTGTCGGGCATCGCCAGTTTGAAGTGGATGCGACGGCCGTTCATGTCGAAGGCGATCTGGGCATAGGTTTGGTTCCATCCGTACATGAACGAGCTTGCGCCATAGCGTGATAAGGTGCGCTCTATCTCTGCGCGGCTTTTCTCGCTGCTGACGGTGGTATTTTCGGCGTAGGCCATTAGTTAAAACTCCCGCAGGATTCTTCAGGTGTTGCTTTTACAGTGACACAAGCACGGACATGGGCCGGCATTTCAGGCACGTCAATATTATTATCGCTGGCGCAAAAGTGACATGCTCCAGCCCATTCCTCAGCTTGACGACATTGTTCATCTGACCAATTAATAACGTCATCAATGGTTACGTTGTGACCATCGACTAAACAGAGCGTTGTAAAAGTGGCAATATCGTCACGATACCACCCTGTGGCAGTAGACATTAAAGCTATGCCTTTATCAGCCTTGGCGTTTTTCCGGGCTTGCCAGTGATCAGCAGGGAGCGACTTGATGCGCTCGAATTCTTTGCTCTCTTCCTCGTCGGCCTGAATGTTTAAGTGCTCGGCCAATCCCAGTAGCGAGACGCCGACTTGGCCTATTTCCTGGGCGACGTTGCCGGGCATTTTGGCGTAGACGTGTTCGATGATGTCGATCATGGCTTGCTTATCCAGGCCGACGGCTTGAGCCAGTTCGATAGCTTCTTCGGCAAAGCGGCGGATGCGCTCGCCGGTGTTGTCGGCGGTGGATTTGCCGAACGTTTTATTGGCCCATTCCAGAATCTGGCGTTGGCGGGTATTGCGAGTTTCAGTCATTGTTCTCTCCTCAGTGTTTATTGTGTGTTGTGGTGCGCGGTGCGCACCCTACTTGGCTATAGTGAGTGCCAGTGATCGCACTTATTGCAAACATAACCACCATTGCATACTGTCTGGCTCATGTAGGCGCCACACTTGTCGCAGCGCATATTAAATTTTCTTTTATCATTTTTTTTCATAACTCTTCTCATCAATATCTGTTGTTGCGGTGCGCGGGGCGCTCCCTACATGGCTATACCTCATTGCCCCACACGTCCCAGCCAGGCCGGTGGCGACGGGCAAATAGCTCGATTCTCGGACCCTCTCCTTGCACCTCTATGATGTCCTGAAAATGCTCCGGCTTCTGGCTGTGTTTCATAGGGCGCTTTACTTCCCACCACGTTGTATCAATTCGTTTCTTCCCGTTCGGCATGCGTCCCTTCCGACCCAGCAACAAAAACTCAGTAGTGGGGCAATAAAGGCCACCTTGACCTGTTCCCTTTGGCCTCTTGCACCACGTCAGGGTCTGGCAGTATTTGAATCCCCAAGCCTTTAGCACATCGAATGCCGCCGGGAGATACTTTTGCGTGGTCCATAGGTACAGATCGCAATCTGCTGCAGCAATCTCTCCGACTGGCAGTGCCGCGATTTCTCCAACCGTCATTGTCTGGTATGGCATGGCGCTATCATGTGGCTCGTAGAATGATCCACGCGGCGCAACGCTGGCTTTTCCCCACTTGCTATACTTCCACGGAGGGTCGGCAACGATGGTGCTGTATCCGCCATGAGGTATAACAATACGGTCAAACGTACATTCGTTAACCATCATTCCCCCTCTATATCATCGTTTAAAAATCCAACACCGCACCACCCGCGATTCAAGCCGGGACCTGATCGCTTCGTTGCGTAAATATTGCCGTTTCCTGCTGGTCGGCAGGTAGCGGCGCAGTTCTTTGCTGTCCATCAGTTCCAATTTCAATTCGGCGCAACGCTGGCGGAAATGCTCCAGGTTGACGGCGATTTCGGTTTCCGGTTTGCTGGAATGGTTCATGACGTTTTCGGCAATCGCCGGCGCTCCTTCTTCAGACCACAAGGCTTTGCTGTTCATGTAGTCGAAATTGGCCCAGAACTGCTGCACGACCGGATGCTCTTCGTTTAACGATTCCTGGCGGGTTTCGGCCATGACGATCAGCGCGCGCTGGATCTCGGTGATGGCGGCGGCTGAAATCGGCAGTACGATGGTCAGGCAGTCGGCGAAGGCCATGATTTTGGCGTGGTTCTCGACGATACGTTGCAGTTTGATCTTGGGATTGGCTTGCAGCGTGGCCCGGTGTTTGTTGAATTGTTCGGTGAATAGCTTTAATACCGCTTCCGAGCGCTGGACGCTGTGCAACAGGAAACCGGACACGTCCATGACCGGCAGCATGTTGAGGCGGTCTGAGGCGTGCTTGCCCTCGATCGAGTGGTGCGAGCGGTCGAATTGCCAACGCATGATGCGGCTCATGATGGCTTCTGAGGCAACGACAGGCACGTTCTGCACGATCATCAGACCGGCTTTAAAGGTCGGCTTTTTGGTGCTGTTGTCCTGCGATTTTACGCCGGTGACGCGGCCGAACTCGCCGTCGAACAGGTCTTTTTGTTCGTCCCAGTTGAACTGTTTGGCGTGGCGGTCTTCGGCGATTTTCTCGTTGTCGGTTTCGTTGAACACGACCGGCAGGTTGGATACTTCGGCCATCTTACGGGTGCGTCCTGCCAGTGTTGAGGTGTTGGGGTTGAATGATTCGCCCTCGCGGCCCAGCAGTTTCCACAAGAAATCGACCATATCCGATTTACCGGAACCGGCTTCGCCGTCGAGTTCAAAGAACGGGTATGAGCGGTAGTGCTGACGCACTTGTTCGACAAACAGGCAGCCGAACCACCACGACAGCGCGACCATGCCGCCGGTACCGAACGCCGTTTGATAGTCAGGCAGCCAGTCGGCGACCATTTTGGTGTTGAGGCGTTGCTTGATGTCCACGGTTGTTTTGATCCCTGATTTTTTGAGCTGGAAAAACGATTCTTTGTTGAGGTTCAGCAGTTTGCCGTTTTCGACAGCGTAATCGAGATAAACGTAAGCGCTGGTGTTGCTGTCGTAGCCGACGTAATCCAGGGTTTTGACGATCTTTGGGATGTGGCCCATCCAATCCCGATACATATAATCCAGATCTTTAGTGCTGCCGGTGAACAGGGCCGACGGGGTGAGGTGCATGACGGACTTTTTAAAGTCGCCGGCACCGCCAAAGGTTTTTCCTCCGAACGGCAGCTGCACTTCGGCGGCTTTGTTACTGAAATTGAATCTAAAAAAATACTGGCCGTCTTCGCCGTTGTCGGGCTTTTGGAAATACAGAAAGTCCATTTTGAAGGTGGCGATTTCTTTGATTTTGCTGGCGTGGTTGAAGGCTATTTTTTCAGCTTTTAACGGGTCGGTTTCGTGCTCTTTGGTGACGGCTTTTTCATACTCGGTCGGGTCGATGCTGAAGGAGTAGGTGCTGTTAGCGAAGGTGAACACGAAAAACAGCTTTTTTTGGTTATGCTCCCAAATGGTCCTCGCTTTTTCGTAATAGTTTTGCGCCAGTTCGACACGGCCCAGGAACCGATAATGGCGCATGTCCTGTTCGGTCAGTTTTCCGGCTTTGTACAGGTCGTTCCAGTCTTGCTTTTCTTCGGTTTCGCTGGAGATTGCCGCGTGGACGGCTTCTTTCAGTTCGCGCAGCTTTTCGGCGTGTTTTTTCAGGCAGCGGCGGCCGGTGGCGTCGTTGTCGATCGCAATCACCCACTTGATCTTTTTGCCCAGGTGCGGCTTGATCGACTCGCTTGGGAAGGTGCCGGATGACATGATCGCTACGGCTTTAACGCCGCTCAGATTCAGGGCGATGGCGTCCAGGATGCCTTCGCACCAGTAGATTTCGTCCTGGTCGTTGATGGTCAAGCCGGGCGGCTTCCACCAAAGACCACGGAAGCTGCCTTTGAAGTTTTTATTGCGGGTTTCCTTGCCGCCGTCTTCATCGGTGATGGTGACGTCATCAATCAGGCGCTCCCACATGACGGTTTTTTCGTCATCCAGATAAAAGCGTACCGAGGCAGTGCCTTTATCGCCGCCCGGGTGCCAGTATTTGCCTTGTTCGTACCAGCCTTTGATCTTGTCGGGGTTAAAGCCGCGAATCAGCGACAGGTAGGCGTCGGCGGTTTGGCTTGGGCTTTCTTGGGTGGCCGGGTATTTTTTGTTTAGGTTTTCGAACAGTTCGGGGAACAGCTCTTTGCTGGTCGCCTGCCAGGTGCAGTTGTTGGTGCGGTTGCATTGCACCATGCCGGGCTTGGACGCCCAGGTCCAGAGTGTTTTTTTGCTGCACGCCGGGCAAACGCCTTCGCGCAGGTGTTCGCCAACGTGTTTGAATTTGAATTCGCGGATCAGGTTGTCTACGATTTGTGGGGTTAGGTCGAATTTCATCGTTTATACACCGCACATGCCTTCGCATTCGTTGCCGAACAGGTCCGTTTGATAGGTTTTTAGCATGGCTTCAAAATCTATGGTGTCTAGCGGTTGGCATGATCGGTGCAAAAATGGTTTACCTCTAAAACCAGATACATGCGACATAGCAATCTGAAACTTTTTTTCAAACGCGACGGCACTATAAAACGATTCGGGTTCGTCATTTTTTAAACGCAGCCATTCAGCAGGCGAGTGATACGGGCAAAACGAACAACTTGAGCGCGGCGGTGCCGGATAGCCTTTTTCTTGCATCCATTGTAGGCATTGATACCGAGTAAACCGTTTTTCAATCAAGGGCCATCGGTTTGTTATCCATTTGTCGCGGCTTGGCTTCATGCGCTGCACTTCATCCAGGCTAATACCTAGCCATTGCTCGACACCTTGCTGTTTTCCACCTAATTCACGAAGTTTTTTTCGGATAGGATAGATTTTAAAATCGCTGGTGCATTGGCGCATCATGATGCCGAATTCTCCGGTATCTTCATCAAGAATGAAGGCTGGAGGAGCATGTTTATGATATTGATTGCCGTTCTTTGAGGTTTTTATAATTAACGCCTGCTCAGCGAGATTACCTCTGGTAATTCGGTAAACAGGATATGGTAATTGCTTTTCAAGCCAATCAAGCCAGGAATAAACGCTTTCAGGCTCTGCTTGTACATCGGCGAATATCGCGCAATCCGGCATTTCAAGTTCGCCATGCGCAGCCATCAGCGCTAATGTCGATGATTGGACGCCCGCGCCCAGCGATAAAACTCTTAATGGTTTTTTATCCATGACTGCTTTCCAATACTTCAAGCGATAAGCTGATGAATTCAGCCGCGAGGTGCGGATGGATGGCGTTGCCGTAGCCGCGCAGGCGCATTACGCGCGCTTCCGCCGTTTGGTCGGCATCGATCGGTGCGCCTGGATCGCCGCTATACACCATGCCTTTTGGTAACCCATCAACCAACGGGAATGTGCCGGATTCAACTGGCCGCCACTTATCGTCCCGGCAGTAGATCCAGTCAGCAGATAGCCAGTCTGGGTTATGCGCATCGGCATCATCTCCACTTCGGTCGGAAGTACAGCAACACTCTTGAAATGCTCTGAGCGCGATTTCATGGCAGCCGTCAGTGTTTGCCAACATGCAAAATGCACAACTTGGTTGCAGAGCTGCTCGCCTTTTGCTTTGCCGCCGCGCTCTGCATACGGTTTTAAATTGGCTGTGCGGTAATCTCTGGCTGCCGGAGTCGCCCAGCTGCTCAGAGCGACAGTTTTCCGGCTGTAATCGTTGTTTCCTGCTGGATTGTTGCCGTTCTGTGCCGGCGTTCCCGCCATTGGCGTGGGCCATGCAGCAAATTGAACTGTTTGTTTCAAGGCTAATCCACCCTGCCTGTTCGGCGGTATTTTGTCCCCGTTCGCATCGTTCGCTCTGGTCGTCGGCCATGACGCCATATTCGCCGCTGCGACTAACCCCGGACAGCTGCCCCGTTTTGCATCCGGCGGACGTGCGCCCGCTGTCGAATCCGATTGCGTCGCGGTGGGCCAACCAATATAGGCGTTGTCTTTGGTGGTACGAGCCGACGCTGTGTGCACCAATATTTGCGGCCCCAACGCCATAGCCGAGTATTTCCAGCGTTGCCCGTACACCCGAGAGCCAAACTTCGCCATCCGCTCCGGCAACTTGCTCGCCAAAGACGATTGCAGGGCGGCACTCTTGGATGAGCCGATGAAATTCAGGCCAAAGGTGTCTTTCGTCAGCGTGCCATTGGCGCCCGCAATCACAGCAGGCAAATACGCCGGTTCGGTAAGGATGCGGAAGTAGGCTTGCGCTTTGGCATTCAGGACAGGCTTTCTTTTTGCCGGCGACGGAGAAGGGCGGGCAGGGACAGCTGCCGGTCCAGATCGGGTAATCGTCAGGCAATCCGGCAATGCGCAAGGCAAGCGACCAGCCTCCGATGCCTGCGAACAGGTGAATTTGGGTGAATCCGTTAAGGTCTGAAGGTTGGACTTCGGTAATGCTGCGTTCATCGACTTCTCCGGGGGCGATAGCGCCGTTTTTTATCAGTTGCCGAAGCCAGGCGGCGGCTTTGGGGTCGTTTTCGTTGTAATAGGCTGTCATTTAACCGCTCCGGTCATGTCCCTATACGCCGCTTGACGTACTGCTTCCAGTTGCCGGGCGGTCGGTTTTGGGCAGTAGTTGAGTCGTTTTACGATCAGGCCGATAAAGTGCTCAAGATGCGGACTACGGTGCTGCGGCCAATATTGGCGCAGCCAGCCTTTGTCGCTTAGTGGTTGATGGCACATGACTTACCGCCTTGTTTTCTTGCTGTGACGTTTCCATTGCATCCACAATGCATCGAATACTCTGTCGCCGTTTTCTATGAACTCATGCGGTTCGCGGCATAATTCCGCACGGCAGCGGATAACGACCAGGGCAGCGCTATAACGCTTTTCATCCAGACAGCAAAGGTCGGTGATGTCGCAATTGTAGGCATTGAGCAGCACCATTGCGCAGGGCTTAGAGCCGCCGCAATCTTTTACGGCGATTTCCAATAGGCTAGCTACTGCGTCGGCGTAGTTTTCTGTGGTTAGGCTGGGAAGCAGGTGGGTGGCAGTCATGATTGCACCACCTTGGCCGCCGCATCGGCAATCCAGTTTGAGCGATTAAAGGCGCTGATAATGTCGATAATCAGTATTCGGGCTTCATACAGCGCTGTAATATCGTAGCTATGATGGTACGCGGTGATTAGCGTAATCATGGTGCGCTGTTCATCACCCAATTGGTTTGCCTCAAAAAATGTGAGCGGGTCAATAACTAAGGGTAGACATTGGGTTAATGACCCTGCGCCGAGATAGCCTTTGTTGTATTGGTCGATCAATAAATCGAGTTCGTGTTTGATCTTTTGTAGATCCTGATTCCCTTTGCCGCCCGGTTTGTTAAATCGGCAAATACGTTTGATGATGCAGCCGGCTAAAAAACTGAGGTTATTTTGATGGATATATTCAACCGGCTGAATAGTCATGTTTTTGTAGTGGTCTCCGCCGATTTGTATGTTTAAAGGGTTAGTAATCATTGTTTTTCTCCTCAATTGCTTTTAACCCAGCCTCCATGTAGCGGTTGCAGTCTGCGACTGTGAGCTGTACGGTGGCGTTCAGTTGTTGTTTTAGTTCTGCGATGTTGCCGTCGGTTTTTAGCAGTTTAGCCAGCGCCGGATTGGCGGTTTTTATGCCTATCCAAATGGTCCGGCGCTGGTTTTCGGTCATGGCGGACAGGTTTAGCATTCGCTCATGTTTACCGACGTTGACGAACGGCGGAATAATCCGTTTGTCGTAGTCGCTCATGGTTAATGCGTAGGAATTGGGTTGGTATGGCCCATTCCGGTCGCTAAAAACAGCCCGCTAGGAATCCGCGTTAATTTGCCTCTGCGTCCTTCGCCGATAACGACGGCGACATGATCAGCTGTGCATTGTTCCGTATCGATGGCCCATTTTTCGGCACCCGATTCATGACGCTGCACCATTATGATGACGATGTTTTTGATGTGGTCGTAGGTGAAAAAACCGTCTTCCAACGGCGATAATCCGAGTGTGGTGATGTCGATGAATCGGCTACGCTGTTTTGGAAGGTAGACGCGACCTTCGTTTTCGATACGGGTTTCTATTGCCATCATCAGTTGGGCCATTTTTGCGATGACGGGATTGGCTATTGATGTTGTTTTCATTGGGGATCTCTCAGTTGCGGTGTTGTAATCGCACCAGCCTAACGACCGGGGCGCGGGGTGTTTTTGGGCGGCGCATGCCGTGTTGCGGCATTAGGTTGCTGCACATGATCAGCAGCAGGATGATTCTGAGCGCTGGATTGATGGCGCTGTGGTTTAAGGCGATTTCCACTAGGCCCAGTTCTCTGGCGATCAGGACTATTTCGCTGGAGCCGCGGGCGTTTAGTTTTGCGGCGATGTTTTCGACGTGCTTGCCGATGGTACGCGGTGAGCGAAACAGGCGCACGGCGATTTCCGTGGTGTACAGGCCTTCGCACATATAGCGAAGCACTTCGGATTCTTTAGGGGATAGCGGCCCGCTGTCGATGATTCTGGCGCTGATTCTCGTCATTTTAGGTGTTCCGACGTATTTTTTTGGGTAGTCCTGGCGGCGATAATGCAAAAAAATCCCCCTTTTCAGGGGGGTGCTAATCAGCAGCGAGGAGGTTGAACGAATTTATTGTTGTGAATTTTGACGTCGTACATTGCTTCAAGCCCCGCATTAAGGACGTTACGGTATAGGGTGGCAGGGGCTAGATTGAGTTCTTTGGCTTTTTCATCTAGAAACGTTTTTACTTCTAGGCTATGACGAATATTCATCACTTTTTTAGCCGATGTATTTAATGATGTAGGCATGATAATCCTTGTATAATCACGAAAACTTTTGCTATAAAAAAAACTTATGAACACGATAACGCACAAAAAAGGGAGTGTAAACAAAAAAATACCCGAAATAGAGCGTTTTAAGCAGGTGCTAAAAGTTCTTGGTATTAAAACTATTGATATTTCTAAGGAATCTGGGATTTCTGTGCGCACAATAAATAACTATATTTGGAGAAATACACCCTTAGGAGGGCAGTTATTGCGGTATTTAAATGAAAAATACAAAGTATCGATCGATTGGGTGGTGAGTGGACAGGGTTTTATGTTGCTGAACGGTGTTACGGAACCGGTTCAGGTTTATGCGGTCGCCCCGGATGAAGGCAAGGAGGCTAAGCGGGTCATGACATTTTTCGATGAGTTTTTGCGCGAGGCGTCATCTGATGAGCAGGTGTGGCTGGATATGCAATTGAAATTGCATATCCCTCAATATGTTAGGTTTTTGGATCGGTATCGTGAACGCTGAGTACGTTTTTAGGCTATTTGATGATGTAGATGAGGATTACCGGATGCTGGTAATCGATGCGGCGGCGGTCGGCTGTTATCTGGTTAAGCAGGGGCATGAAGCGGCGGGTAGGAAGTTGTTGCATACGGCGATCAAGTCTGCCGGATTGGATTCGTCGTTAGTGCAATCGCTGCTGGCTGACGTTGAAAAAAGTTTGGCGGCGCTGGCAATGCATGCCGAAATCAGGGCGCTGATAAATAAAAAATCTGTTTAGGCCTTCGGAAAAGCGTTACATCCGCAACACGATATTTTTAGTTTCTTTTATTCGTTTTTATTTCAATGGCTTGCGCCTGTTTTTAACGTTGTTACAAACCGCAACATTTCCGCAACATGGCGTTACACAGGATTTGCTTATATACGCTGAACGCGTCTATTAGCGTGGTCTGTGGCGTTTTTTGTGTACCGCAACAAAGTGCAACAAAACCGCTACAAGAAAGCGTGACAATGTAACGGTAATGTTGCACTAATGTTGCGGTAAAAGTGTCTTTAAAAAGCATATGTATCTATATGATTATATTAAATAATATGGTTAAGAATAATTTTTTGTCACGTTTGTTGCGCTTTTCCGACGGCCTTTCCAAAAAAAAATTCAGGTCGCCAACGCGTGTGCGTGCGCGCGTGTGAGGTGTAGTTAAGTGTCTGTTAAGCAAGGGAAAGACGGTAAATGGTCGGTTCAGGTCGATCGGAAGGGAATTCCCAGGGTTAGAAAGTCGTTTGATGTCAAGTCAGATGCCGAAATGTTCGAGCGCGAGTATTTGGCGAAGCACTTGGCCAAGCACCAGCATCAGTCTACTGATCTGCGCACGCTAAAAGAGATTGTCGGGCTTTGGTATAAGTACCACGGTATTAATCT
The DNA here is from genome assembly GCF_036440755.1 of Methylobacter sp. Wu8. NCBI lineage: Bacteria > Pseudomonadati > Pseudomonadota > Gammaproteobacteria > Methylococcales > Methylococcaceae > Methylobacter > Methylobacter sp. Wu8. The sequence continues at coordinate 18,931 of NZ_JAZGVT010000046.1, forward strand.
ATCTGACGGTGAGCGCCGGCTGCGGGCGTTAAATGATCTGGCATCCGCCTTAGGTAATCCGCAGGCATGTAGGTTGACTGCCGAGCAGTTTGTCGAGCATCGTTTTAACCGTATTCAGGCGGGAATTAATGAGAAAACGATGAATAATCATCACGGCTATTTGTCGGCCGTGTTTAATAAGCTGCGTAAGCTGAAGGTTATTGATTATGAAAATCCGCTCGACGAGGTTGATTTCATCAAGATCCAGGAGCGGCAGCTGTCGTATCTGTCGGTTGATCAGATTAATTTGCTGCTGGAGGCGATTAAGACCGGTTGTGATAATCAATCGACGTGGTATGTGGCTCAGTTGTGTCTGCGTACCGGCGCACGCTGGGGTGAGGCAGAGCAGCTACGGTTTAAGCAGTTGCACAATGGCAGGGTGACTTATGAGTTTACGAAATCGAAGCGGACTCGGACGATTCCGTTGGATGATGGGTTTTATCGTGATCTTATCCGATTTGCCGGATATAAAAACCCGGATGACCGGGTGTTCACTAATTGTATAGGGGCGTTTCGTCGGGCTGTCACCAGGTCTGATATTGATCTGCAAAAAGGGCAGAACACGCATATCCTGCGGCATTCGTTCGCTAGTCACTTTGTTATGAATGGTGGGAATATTCTTTCACTGCAGAAGATTTTGGGGCATGCCGATATAACAATGACTATGCGCTATGCGCATTTGGCGCCGGATCATTTGATGGATGCTATCAAACTGAATCCGGTTGCTCAGCTCAGTTCTATATCTTTGAATTGAACCTAAGTCACGATTTATGCACTGGCGGCAAAGTGGCGGTAATTACCGCCATAAATCGCCAATAACCGCCATATGAAAAGCTACCACGTTTTGTAAGTTATTGTATTTGAATGTTTAAGTTTTTTATGTTGAGATGGTCCGCGTTTTCAATTCCCGCCGCCTCCACCATATAAACTACTGAATTTTAACGGAAACATAAGCTTATAATTCAGGTAGTGGCGACAAATTGGCGGTTAACCTTTGCGTGAATCGCCATTTCTTTTCAAAAAATGTAATTTCAAGTCAGCGAATAAAAACAGCTCTACGTCTAGATATTCAGCAGCCTAAGCTATAAACACGACTTCAAAACTTATTTCAGTGTGAAATTTTTTCGCAAAAACCGCGCGGGCGAGGAGGAGTGATTTTTGGGCGGTGGATGGGCTTGCTTGGGATGTGTTGTGTTGTGTTGTGTAGTGGCGGGTGGCGGTGCTGTGGGGCCGGGCTTGCGCCCGGCTTGTGGTGTTAGTGTAGGGTTGCTGCTAGTTGTTGGATCAGGGGGTTGAGTAGGCAGTAGATCTGGGTGGCCGTGATGGTCTCTTGATCTACTGCGGTGCTGATGCCTTGGGCTGCACCGTTTAATGCTTCGATGAGTTGTTTTTGTTCTTCTGTCATCGTCCGCTCCTTAGGGTATCTTAGCTTGTGGGCTGTCGAACAGATCAACTTGATCCTGGTTCAACGCTATCCACGCAGTTGGCGGTATGGGCTGGTCGATGATGTTGCACAGTCGGCGCAGTTGGTCGTGTAGTAGCTTGCTCCTGAACGCATTCTGAGTATTGACGATTTGTAAGGATATGCTGTCAATCTGTTTTGATATGCTGATCTGATCTTTGATATCGATGGTGCCGAAGAAGCCGGTTTTGCGGATCTCGGGCAGGACTGTTTCACAAACCCAGTTAGCGAAGTCTTTGGCCTTGGGTTTGTTAGAGCGAAAGATCAGGTGATAAAGACCCGCTTCGTTGATGAAATAGGCGTCTCTTTCGCCTTTTATGGTGATGAGATTTATCACCATAAACCAGTTTTCCGGCATGTTTTCGAGGGTCATGCTTGACCATGCAATATCAAGGGCTGCGCAAACGTCTTTAGCACAGAACCAGACCTCGCTGTGTTCATCGGTGGCGGTGCGGATGTCCCGTTCTGAGAACTGGAACGGGTTGGCCAAGGTTTTTAATTTATGATCCATGTTACGCCTCCCGAGTCAAAGCAGGCGGTAACAGCAAGGCGCGGGTAACACGGATAGCGCGTTGGTAGCGGATTTGGAACAGACGGACTGGGATTTGGTGGCGTTTAGGCGCATTGGCGACTAGCCATGTTAAAAGCTTATTCATGGTTTGGTACTCCTCTGTGATTAAAGAGACCTCCACTTGATGTTGCATATTGGGTGGAGGACTGACACAGGATGCAACTACCGCCACAGAGAGCGGCCCGCCCGAAGGCGGCCTGTGCCAGCCCACCATAATGATGATGTTACCGAAATGGTTTTCGGGAACATAAAAACGATAGGCAAAAAAATAGCGCATACGATGCGCTGGCATCTCTGTATTTAAGCGGGGTTGCATGCCCGACTCTCGTTTTTTGCGAGAGCATGATTAAGATAGTAGTTAATTTTTTATTTGTCAAATGAGGATGATTTATGAAGATGGTATTCAAGCGGTCTGCTGCTGTTGTTTTGTTGCTTTTTATGGCGAGTGTCGCCCATGCCGAACAACTGAACGATAAGAACATTAACCAGTTTTTACTCAAATACGCCAACGATTACGCTACCCATTCCATGCGATTGGTCAGAGGATTTAGAAAATATAAAGATCAAGGCGATTATCAAGGGTTTGTTGCATTTAAAAACACAGTATGGCTGCCTGAATTTGAGCGCGATCGGAAGGCATATGACGCTATTCTTGAGGATAATAGAAAATATCTATTCGATAACGGTATGACGTTTATTTTTAGCAATCTTGTGGGCTTAGGCATATATGCCAACAACTTCTTTTTTGATCTTCGGCGTGGCGATAAAAATATCAGGAAAGCAACAGTTGAAAAAATGCAAACCGATATGAATCAATTGGAAACGTTATTCAAAGAAAAAAGTCTGGAATTTAAGCCTTTAGTGCGGGATTAATGAGGGGCAGCCATGAGCAAAAACAACAACACCCACATCGACCAAAAACGCCTGATAGACCGGGGCATAGACGAACTGATCGGCATTTGTAAAGGCATCCTGTTTGATGGCGTAACCTGTTACCCAGAGGCCGTCAACCTGATGACCTGGTTAAACAACAATCCATTAGTCGCCCAACAATTACCGTCGCCGCTGTCCGGCAACAAATTAAGCGCCGACGATGAAGATCAATTCCTGTCGCTATTGCCGAAAATAACCGGATCAGCCGACGTTATGAAACCCAAGCAGCCTGCTGCCGCTTTGCAACCCGGCGCCAGAGGTTGTTTTTGATGGATGCATTCCACACATGGGCGCAAGATTGAAGCGGCTGTTGAGCTGAGGGAGCGCGGGACCGGCATTGCCATTATCTCAGAGGTGCATTTATGGATTATTTGAATTGTATTGACAAAACAAAAACAACCCATTATACTGGACACCTACTTTAAACAACCGGACAACAACATGAACAAAGCAGCCGCCGAAGCCTTTATGAACCAACAGGGTGTCAAAAAAGGCACATCAAAGCACGGTTTCACCGGATATGTGAATGAGCAAGAAACACTGGTCGGTATTCAGTGCGCCGATGCGCTAAAGCATGTTTTAGGGACCTTTTTTAATACCTGGGATGAAGAAAACGCATCGCCTGAAGAGATCACATACATCGACAGTATTTGTGATTTGTTAAAAACACCGGTTAAACCGATCGTCATTAACTGACTCGATGTCTGGTTATATTGGCAATAAAAACGCAGAAAAGGCTGATGAGCATAAAGCATCAGCCTATATACAAATCCGCTGCACCGAAAGCGAAAAAAAAGCCTGGCAGGAAAAAGCAGCGAGCAAAGGATTGAGTTTATCCGCGCTGATCAGGAAACTCTTTAACCAAGCGTGTAAGGAATAGGCAGTTGCGCCTGAAAATTAAATATAGATTAAGCCCGCGCTCTGCTTGAGCGTTGGGTTAGACGCGTTTTTTATTGGGGAGAAAATTATGGAACACAAAAGAGTTTTTACCGGATCGAGCGAAACCGAGGGAGAATTAAGAATATTCATTAATGCTGCCGAATCCTTGGATAGCGGAGTGCCAAGAGAGCTATTCAAGAATGATTATTATTGGAAGGTTATGACGGTTGGACGGAACGGCCCGAAAGACCGCTATCCAGGATCACAGGCGCTTGACGATACCGGCGGATTTTTCGACGAGCGTGAAGGGCTTGTTTACCTGACTGATAAGGCGAAGAGCTGCATAAGTGTATAACTAAGAGTTATGGATTATGATTGAATTTAATATAAATAATTACTGTTTTGTGCAGCTAACAGATGCCGGCAGGAAAGAGCTAAAAAGGCAGCATGACGAGCTGAATAAGCACTTTAACAACTCCCTTGGCGAATACAAACCAGTCGAAGAAGATGAGGATGGCTGGAGCAAATGGCAAATGCACTCTGTAATGAATCAGTTTGGTCATATGCTAATTAATGGCGGCGATTTACCTTTTTACACAAAGATAAAGATCGATGCATAACGCCACGGTAAGGCGACCGCCGCTAAAGGACGCCAAGAAAAACGAAGAACTTTGAAAAACACAAACCGGCGAACCGCGCTTAGGGCGGCGGGTCGCCTTGACCGTATCGTTATGCTGGAGACAAAAATGAAAGACAATCATTGCAAATGCGGTGGAGAAATAAGCACAGTTTACTCAAGAAGGAAAGGTAATCCGCTTCCATTTTGCTCTGTATGCGGATTTCTTGTTGTCCGCCAGTTTCTTAAAAAACCTGCACCCGCCACGCTTCCGTGGTGGAAAAGACTGTTTGGCGTAGCTGCATAACACAAGTTATACGACATTTGTCGCATAACTCATCAATCGCCGATAAAAACGACATATCGGCGATTGATAATCAACTACTTCGCCAACCTACCCACCGCCCCGTCAAACTCATCCATTCCCATCTCACACCCCACAAAGACCCGCCCCAAATCCCGGCAGGCAATCGCCGTTGAGCCGCTGCCGACAAACGTATCCAGAACCACATCACCCGGCCTGGAACTGGCCTCGATAATATGCCGCATCAGATCCAGCGGTTTTTCGCAGGGATGTTTGCCAGGATACCATTGCACCGGCTTAAAGTCCCAGACATTGGTGTAGTGGACGTGTTTAGTCACCGCAAAATGGCGGCGCTGCAGCTTGATAGCGTTGTATTCCGCTTTCAGTTTGTCGTAGGGCTTTAACACGCTGCCGAACAGTTTATCCATAGTTTGATAATGCGGGCGACCGGGAAAGGTAAATTGCGATCGATCGAACCAATGACCTGACATTTGGCAGCCGCAGGCCTGGTCTATTTGCTTTCTTGAGATACCTGCGCCGGTTCTGGCATCGTCCAAATAAGCGCGGATCGGCTCAAACGAGAACGGCGTTTTCTTGCGGCTTTCGGCAAATAGAATATGCTCGGTCTGTGGAAAGTAGCGGCGTAACGATTCCTTGTTGCAGCCGTTATGCCTGCCGGTCGGTTTGCGCCAGATCAAGTGGTTCAACAGATCAAAGCGTCGGCTGACGGCAACGTCAACCTGTGTGGCAAGATGGGGTCCGGCAAACAGGTACAACGAACCGGCCGGTTTTAACACCCGGTGATATTCAACCAGGACACTATCCAGCCAGGCGAAAAAGTCGGCTTTGCTTTGCCATTGATTGTCCCACGCTTCGCCTTTCACTTTGTAATAAGGCGGATCGGTGGCGATCAGGTCGACGCTGTTGTCGGGTAGTTGCGCCAACAGGGTTAAGCAGTCGGTGTTATGTACGGTGATGCCGTTGTTTTGGTAGGTTCTCACGAGTTGTCCTCTTGCAATGACACTCGTGGTGTTCAAGTTTGGGGCTCTCGGCCCTCAAGAAATTAATTGTGCGGCAGCGCGGGCATTTAATCTGCAATGTTTGATAAATGCCGTCGCCCAGTTTTTTGCCGCAGGCTCCGCAGCGGATTTCGTCCATAGCTATTATGCCGGCGGCGTGGTTTCGGTAATCCCGTCCAGCCGTGTCTTGACCGCCCCGGTATCCATTCCAACCTGCGAAACCTGAGCCCCTTGGCTGCAAGCGCCGACCGACGGATGGGTATGGCTGGCCAGGATGTTGCACAGGTTAATAATCAACTGCATCTGCGCGGACAGCAGCATCAGCACGTTTTCATTACTCGACCCCACCCAGCTCTTAGGCGCAATCGATCGAAACTTAACCTTGCTGACCGCATTCAAATCGCCCAGCGCCGACAAATCAAAGCGCTGGCCGCTGGTCAGCTGCATGCCCATGCTTGCCAGAATCTTTTTAATGCCACCGACGGTTTCGGTGTCGCCCGCGTCCACGGTCTTGTCGCTTTTGCCGTAATTGGCGCTGCGCTCGGTTGCGGTACTGGTCTTTTTCAGGCTGGTATCGGACATCGTGCCGTCAGTCACCCGGGAATGGTTGCCGTTTTTGTCGATGGACTGGTAACTGCCGGAGGAATGTTGCAGGCGCATCTCCCCGCGCTCGACGGGAAACTGGCTGCGTCCGTGCGGCAGGACGCAACGGATAAACGGCTTATTGGGCGACCCGTAGGCAAAGCCAATCTCCACCCAAGCGCCGTTCTCAGGAAACGCCGCCATGCCCATTTCATGCCCGGATACCGGCATCGGCAAATGCAGATCCTTCAGCACCGGAAACGCCGCATCCGGTTCCCCGTACTCATCCAACACCTGCACGTCCACCGCGTAAACCGGCCTAAACTCGTCGCATACCTCGCCGCCTTTAGGCGTTTCGCGCGCGGCGACCACCTCGGCAAAGCGGGGCAGGTGATAGCCCCCGGCCAGCTCCGGGAAGGCCGATTGAATCATGCGTTTTATGGCCTTTTCCATGTCACCCCCATTTGGTTGTCGCTAAAATCCACTTTAGTGACGATATTGCCGTTCAGCTTTACGCCAGGCCTTAACGCCGGAATCGCCACCAGCTTGGCGCTGTTGTTGGATAAGTGCTCGGTAAACATGCCCCCTTCCAGCTCGATCGGCAAATCCGCCCACCGGGAATCCTGCCAGCTGCCGGCGTAAATCACACCGTGGCCTTGTTGTTGCCAAAAATAGTTAGCAATGCCAAACACCCGGCCCATCGACTGCATGGCCTGATAGCCGTTGCCCAGGTTATAGAAATTCGCCACCTTTTTGCGACTGTAAGCACCGTCGCCGACGCTAAAGGTCAACCCCGTTTTGCTGTGAATATCGGCAATCACTTCCTGCATCGTCACATGGCGCAAATCCAGCCGCAACGGCGCATACAGCACCGCCGACAGCTCCCGGCAAAACAGCTTCTGCCGCTTGTCCAGCGTATTGACCGACTCGACAAACCCTAAAAACAGCCGTTGCATAGTGTCGCGCTTGGCATAGCCCAGCGTAAACGAGACCACCTGCTTGGCAGCGACCGGCTTGTCGCCGGCATCGATCAAAAACTGCGCCCGCCCGGGCGAGTCCAGATCCAGCAGCACCCGGTCTTCAATGACGCGGTATGGCGTGTTATTGATGTTGAGTTGCCGGTCCAGTTTCATCAGCCACCCAAAAACGAGTCCAGGCCTTTCAGCTTTTGCTCAAACGGCGTCAGCTCAACCGCCTGCTCGGTCACCGCCGCCGGGGCCGCCGCACCTGGCGCTTGCCCGTTAACCGCCGTGCCTTTCGGCGCCTGTTCCGTGACTTTCTTTTCCGCTTTCCTGGCCTCTTTCTTTTCCGGCACCGAATGATGCTCGGACAGCGTAAAACTAATGTTCCAGTCATCGGTCGTTTCGTTTTCCTTAACTGACAGTGTTTCGTCAAAAAAGCCCTGGCGCATGTTCATGGCGTTGGCGGTGTGGTTGATGATGTGGTAAGTCACCCGTTCCCCGGATGCGTCCTTGGCTTCCGCCAGATTGACCAACAGACTCAAATCGTCGGCATCGACAAACTTGATCGAGGTCTGCACCTTAATGGTTTTGCCCTTGTCGCCTTTATCGGCCTTGGCCGTCGAGTTGCTGTTGCCGGACATATCCTCACTGGCGAGGGTTAAATCGATAGACACTTTCTGGTTATGGCCGGGTATTTTGGTATTGTTTAAAAAAAGACTCACGCAATCATCTCCTTCAGCAAGGCCAACTCGCTCGGCGTACCGGTAAACAGCATAATCGCCGTCAGCGTGTATTTGTGATCAGGCGTGTTTTGCATCAGCGCATTGGCAATATCGCTCTCGGCATAAAAGCGCCAGCCGGCCCCGCCGAACAGATTGGCCTTTGCTGCATCCAGCGCCGCGTCAACGGCCGCCGCAGCAGCGGTCTTTTGCGTTTGGTAGGCATCCAGATTAGCCAGCGGGCCGGATTGCTCGAACGTCGCCGCTTCCGTTTGCGCCTGTTGCAAAATCGCGGCTTTGCGCAAATCGGCCACAGTGCCGAGCCCGGACAGGTCCATCGTCTGTTGCGCAATTGCGCCTGGCGCTGTCGGCAGATTGAATTTATCGGTTTCCAGATTAACCAACGCCGCCGCCTTGCGCCCCAGCGCCGCAAACTCGCGCAGCGGAAACACCGCGTTTAACGTGTCGATGTCATTGGCAAAATCGGTCAGGTTGCCCGCCGCAACGGCAATGCCCAGCGCCGCCTGCTCGGAGACGATGGTTTTTGAAAGTGCTTGGGCGGCATTGGGGAAACTCAGGTAACGGTAATGCCCGGAACCCTCGCCGACGCCATGCAGCCACGGATGCACAATGCGCTTTTGCAGGCCGCCGCCGGATTGACTGTCAATCGCGGCGGCATTCCCCAACGGCGGGTTAATAGTGAGCGGCGTCCAAGTCATTACCAGACGATTGCGTCTAAATCGGCCTGAGTGGGCGACGGTAGCGCCGCAACGGCGTCAATCTCAGCCAGTTTCAGTTCGTAATTGTCGAACTGTGCCGAGATATGCGCCTCAAAATCTGCGGCCAGCGCCAACAGCTGAGCATGCGTATGCAGCCTACGCGCTTTAATATTATCGACATCGGTGCAGGTGAACTTGCCCCCGCTGCCCAGCGTGATCAAGTTGTTTAGAAAATTCCTGTTTTCCGCTTGCGTTCCGTAAATATGGGGGGCTCCAAGCGCGGCACTTGTTAAGCCGCTCCCCACCGCAGCATCCCGTGCGTTCTTTATTTCAGCTATTTTCGCCATTATTTGATCGGCGAACGGAAATCGAATCTCATCCGCCTCAACGTTTGAGATTGGAATTAGATCTGATGGAATAAACGCATCATCTGACCCGTCAGCAGCATACGCCCATACTCGAAGCTCAGCATCTTTAAAAAATTTCATTATTCAATCCTCAATAGAGTTCAACCCATTTAAGTAAGGAAGCGGTACCTGTATTCACACCAGCCTGATATGTGTGGAACGCCGGTACTGTCGCGCAAACGAAACACGCCTGGTCACTCGCTGCGTAACTGCCGCTACCAAGAATATCTGCGCTTACTCCAGAGAATGGATCAGTGATAGTTATAGCTGCGTGAGCTTGTATTGACGTAGTCAACATAATTGATATTGTTTTTGGCGAATACGAGTTGTTCGTGTAAATCGTATTCAGAGCCCGCTCAGCTGTTTTGTCTCTATTTGTTTGACCGACGCCAATCGCTAATGTTAATCCTCCGACATTCCAGTTCGCCCCATCATTACCGGCGACGAAACAGGATTCGCCCAATGCCAATATCAGCGTATTCCCGGCCCCTCGTGGCGATATAAGCGTTTCAGTTTCCCACCCTTTGAGCGTAACCGGCTGACCGGAAATATTGCAAAGCCATAATCCGGGGGACATCGTTGCATCCAATGTGCTGGACAATCCAGGTAACGTATATATTTGATTGGGCGTGTTTCCGCCCAAATTTATGAACCCTCCCAGATGCGTTACCGATAGTTCGGCAGAGGCATCTAAATAATAATACCCGGAAAAGTTCCCAAGCACCTTTTTAATGAACTCAGTGCTTGCAATAGATCCACCATTATTAAATAGCGACGGAGTCGGTGCCGTTGGATTGCCGGTAAACGCCGGACTTTCAAGCGGCGCTTTTAGCGCCGTTACAACGTTAATGGCCTGCCGTACTCGTTGTGCAGTCCAGTTCCTGATTGTTGTCGCGACACCCGCTTCCGCCTCGGGCTGCGGCACGATATTATCCGCACTGACGCGCATATCCGCGACACTGCCATCGGCAGCAATATCGGCGATTTTGGTGACATAATGATGAAAGCCCAGGTTGTCTGTGTAATCGGTATGCGCCGCCGCATCAATAACAAACGCCACAACCGCCGATACGCTAGAAATATCGCCTTGTAGAGACACATCCAGCCAGATCGACTTGGGCGGCCCGGCTACCGTGAGCGGCTGCACAATAGCGCCGGCAATACGCACGCCGCCGACATAACCGACGCCGGGCTGCACATTATAGGTTGTCGTCGCTCCATCGCGGACGACCTTCCAGCCATCGCCAAAAAAACCTTGATGACCGTAAATATCGTAATTGCTCAGCCGTTCGCGCTCGTCAATCCCCCATAGCCGGGCATTGAAATCGATTTGCCAAGTTTCCGCCGGCACGGCAATGGCCGTGGTCGCTTGAATACCGGAAAAGGCGATCAAAAAGTTTCTGGTTAAATTGTTGCCCGGTATCGCGCCCGTGGTTTTGCGTTTCTGGATCAGCGGCGTGTAGGTGCAGGCAATCAGCACGCCGTCAGCGTCTTTTAAGCCGACCCAATTAAAATCGAAATCACCGATGGACGAATCCATGACTAGCGAATACACCACTTGGTTACCATTGACATAGCCGAACGAAGTGACCGGCAATGTTGACATGATGTTTCCCGCCGCCGGCATCGCCTCGACGCGGTTGACGGGTTCCGCCCCCAGTCCGGCAATATTCGCCAGCACAAAATGGGTAATGTCCAGTATTTGCGAAGCGCCTTGCTTGACCGCAATTTGGGTTTCACCCGCAACAGTTATAAATGCCATGTTCTCTCCTTATAGTTTAGCGATTGCCAGATCCCAGCTGTTGCCGGTCGATCGGTTGTCAATAGTGACATCTGCCAGCCACGGCGATTCCGCGTGCAGAGCCGCATCAAACCACCAGACATGACCGGTATCCCGAGTCTCGGCGGTGACGCTAATCGGCGTGATGATTTGCAGCTGATAGCGCCGGCAGGTACGTCCGTATTTTTCGATAATTTTTTGCAACAGCTCCATGTTAGCGGACAACTGCGAATCGCTGAGCCGCAGCAGCACCACGTCCCAGTCCACCGGATCGACGCGCTCGTCGATCTCCAGATAGCCGATGCCCAGGCGTTCAAAAATGCGGATAAACCCGATTTTGCTGCCGGCGTCTTCGGCATTCACATACGCAAAGGCAACGCGTTTTCGGTACAGGTCCAACGGCTCGTCCTTAAAGCGCTGAATGTCGCGCTGATAGGCCAGCAGGTTTAATACACCTTCCGAGCAGGTCAGCGCGTCGAACTGGGTCAGCGGCCATTTAAGCCAGGTTTCGATTTGTGCCCAGTACGCCGTCGCCGCATCACGCAGCTTGACCAGCTCAACACCTTCCAGCCAAAACGGCAGTTTGATCGGTTCCATTACTCGGTCACCGCCATATTGATGATCAATGAGGACAAGGTCGGCACATTCAACGCCGACACGATGTCGTCCAGATTAAAGTTCACGCTGTGAATGTCAGAAAACTGCTTGTGTAGCTCCTGCCCCAACTTGGAAAAACTGAACCGGCTGTGCGGATAGGTCAGGGTCGGGGCATAGGCTTTGTTCTCTCTGAATGCCGCCCGAATAAAGACATCAGCATCGGCCTTCAACTGGGTAATCTGCTCTTCCGTTAAAAAATCCTTATGCCAAACATTGACAATCAAAGCATGGTCGGTTTCCGGCATCGCGTAGACCTGCAAGTCATCACCGTGGCCGTGATGGCCCTGGTCGGTAATGTAGGCGTTGATGTCGGACAGGTACTGAACCGCCGGCGCATTGAAATCGAACAGTACATAGGCATTGGCGGTGCCGGGGCCGCGCGGCGCATTATGCTCGAACCAGATCGCATCGATCGCCACGCCCGAAAACTGGCTGATCAGCGCCCGGTACACGCTGTCGGTATGAAAGTCTGAGGCGGTGCCGAACTGGTTGCGCACCCGGTCGCGCAAATCGTTATCAGTTTCGGTTTCTGTGCCTGGCACAGTCAGCCAGCCATCGGCATTGGTTACGCTGGTAATGCCGGCAATCGGCTCTTTTAAAATGCTGTAATAGCCGACCGCCAGATTATAGGCGTCGCCGACCGCCGCCGCCGTGCAGTCGACTTTAACGGTTGCCTGTCCCGGCACAAACGCAGTGGCCGTGTCGGTGATCATCTCGTACACAAAGCCGTTGATCGAGGCGGTCTGGATCACCGTTCCGGCTGGTATCGTGTAAGCAGCGTTAACATCGGCCCGGGTAAAAGTAATCAGCCCTTTGGCCTTGCCTGCCGCTTTGCGGGCAAGGTTGACGGCCCAGGCCAACAGCTCCAGCCAGATTCCGGTCGCCGATTTAACGAACGAATTGGGCAGTACGGTTTCCGCCATGAATTTAATCAGCCACAGCACCGGCACGGTAATTAATGCGGTCACCACCCGCCAGAACGGCGAATAGGCGTTATCGTTGCTGATGGTGCTGCCCTGCGCCGCCACTTCCGCAGACCAAGCCGTTTCCAGCTCAGTTTGCGTGGTCGGGATGCCGTTGTCGCTTAAAATTTGGGTGTAATCAACGTCGCTCATGCGCTAACCTGTAGACCGATTTTTCCGAACTTGACCGTATCGGCGGTAATGAAAAACAATTCCGTGTCCTGCCGGACAATCTTGATCGTACCCGGCACCAGACGCAGGTCATCATCTATCTTGAGGGACAACTGTTGCAGCAATAGCGTCACTTTGGCGTTGTCGCGCTCGCCGATGCAGGCCGACAGCAGGCCGCAGTCGCGGATTAAATGTTTGGTATCCTGAATGATGCTGTCGCGGTCACCGAGCAGCCCGGGTTCATTGCCGGGTCCCAGCGTCAGGTCGTTGTCAGTGATACGAATATCGATGTAGTCCATATTTACCCCGCCGCCATCGCTATTTCATCGGCCAGGCGTTGGCCTGTTACCGGTTGTCCGTAGTTGTTGACCGTAATGCCGCCGACGCTGACTGATTTGCTGTTGTCGGCGTTGTTGATCTGGCTCATGATGCCGCCTTTGGGCACGTTGGCCGTTTGGCTTTGCGTTAATGCCGCAGGCGCCGCGACCGGTTTCGGCGGCGTAAAGCCGTCCATCAAAAGGCCGGGCGCGGGTTGTTGCGTCCATTTGGGCTGTGCCGCCATCGCCGACAAAGACGGTGAGGCGGTTTGCGGGGCGTTAATCGCTGAGTGTGCGTAAAGCTTATCCAGAGCGGCCGGTTGAGCCGCAGGCGCAGCAGCCATGTTGATTTTGGCACCGGTAATAGACTGTATGCCGCGCATCAGGCTATCGGCAGCACTGCTGATTCCGGCAAACGGATTCAGCGTGGACAGCCAGATCTTGAATTCAGACCACCAGTTTTTGATGACGTCAAAATCAGCAACAATCAGGCCGACGCCGGTACCGACTAAAGCAAACGGGTTTAATGTGCCGATCCAGCCGGTAAACCAAGTCCACCATTGAGTAATAGTGTCAAAATTCGCAACAATCAGGCCGATTCCGGCCCCGACCAGTGCGAACGGATTCAATGTGCCGATCCAGCCGGTAAACCAAGTCCACCATTGAGTAATAGTGTCAAAATTCGCAACAATCAGGCCGATACCAGTCCCGACCAAAGCAAATGGGTTTAATGTGCCGATCCAGATCGTAAAACTGTTCCACCATTGCGGAATGCGCTCGAAGAAAGCAACGACTGAATCCACCCAGGCGAACACCCCGGTCGATTCCAGCCACGCGCTTGACCAGTCGACGACCGCTTGCGTCCAGGTATCCCAATAGATAATAGCGGCGGCGATCACGCCGATGAGTGCGCCGATGCCCAGCACTATCCAGGTGATAGGATTCGCCAACAGCGCCGCCGAAAAGCTCCAGACGGCCGGGATGACATTAAATAACCCGCCTTTCAGCAACCACAGCGCGCCTTTAAAGACCGCAGCACCGGCTCCCCAGCCAACCAACAAAAATTGACTGATGCCCACAGCAACAGACAGCGCCGACAGCGCGGCAATAATGCCGATCACGGCAAAAACCGCGTAACCTATGTAACGAGTGATATTGGGAAACAGATCCATCCAGCGCATCAGCTTTTCGCTAATTCCGCTGATGCCGTTAAATACCGGATTCAGTACCGGTAGCATCCTTTGCCCCAACATAATCGTCAGCGCATTACCCGAGCTTTTGGCCTGCTCCCACGGCATCGTCATCGCCTTAGCCATGTCGATAGCGCCCTGCAATCCGGTTTGTTCGCCGACTTTGGCAATGCTGCCGCTCAGGCCGTCGATATTGGTCGACAGCAGTTTGACCAGCGCCACGCCCTCATCAGAGCCGAACGCCTTTTGCAGTAAATCGGATTTGGCAACGGTATCGATTGCCCCGTATTTGCCTTTGATGCGATCAAGTATCTCGACCATTGGCAGCATCATGCCGTGACTGTCGGTAAACTGTAAATTCAGCTCTTTTTGCGCATGCCCGACGCCTTTTAAGAACGCGCGGTATTTGGTGCCGGCTTCGCTGCCCGACATAGTCGCCTGTAGCGTACCCATTATCGCCATCTGCTCGGCCATGCCGACGCCCATCGTTTGCGCCCCGGCGCCCAGCGTAGTAAACGCTTCGGACATGCCTTGTCCGGTGGTTTTGAAAATATTGACGGCAACAGCCGTCTGCCCGGCCATCATATTGATCCAGTCGGCTTTGCCCATCGCGTCGGCGTTTTGCTGGAAAATGCCGTACATCGTGCCGACGTAATCAGTGACCGTCGCCATATCGGCCTTGGTGCCCTTGGCAAGAATCGCCGAGGCGTTGGTGAATTGCGCCAGCTCATTACCGGCCAGGCCGGAAATGGCGCTTTGAATGTCGTATGACGCGTGGACGAATTCAGCGGCAGACTCGCCGTATTGCGCGCTGAATTTCAGCGCTCTGCTGT
This sequence comes from Methylobacter sp. Wu8, assembly GCF_036440755.1. Classification (NCBI taxonomy): domain Bacteria; kingdom Pseudomonadati; phylum Pseudomonadota; class Gammaproteobacteria; order Methylococcales; family Methylococcaceae; genus Methylobacter; species Methylobacter sp. Wu8. The sequence continues at coordinate 34,053 of NZ_JAZGVT010000046.1, forward strand.
TGAGGCCGTCAAGCACCTGCTGCCCGACGCCGAGCGATGATATTTCGCCCAGCGCCGATTGCATTTCTTTAGCCGGTTGCAGGATGCTGTCCAAAGAATAAGCCGCACCCGTCAGCCCCGCAGCCCCATAGCCGATTTTATTAAAACCGCCTTGGATCTTGGTAGTGACCCTGTCCATAGTGGACATCATGCCTTTTGCCGGGCCGGACATAGCATCCAGCAGCGACACTTTAAACAGCAGGTTATTGAGTGCAGTCATTATCCGTTAAATGCCTTTGCTATGCCGTTGGCAATCGCGGCCGTGGTGCTTTCCCAGTGCCGCTTATCCAGCCACAGCGCTTCTGACATGGTTTGTTCGTCGATCGGCTGCCCGGGCAGCCAGTGTTTGGTTAATGCGATGAGCTGGCTGTATCCGTTTTGCTCGATGGATTCGCAGAGCTGCTCGACTTTTTTACGGTAATCTCAACATCGGCCCCGCTGTCCAGCGCCAGCACGCCGGCGATTTGCATCACGATGGCGCCGTTGGGGACGCCGTCTTTGAGGATCAGTTTTTTAAACTTCTCCTTGTCCTCGGCAACCACGGTGCGCTGCAAAAAATTGTAGGCGGGTGCGACCTTGTTAGTGGGCATCTGCTCATTGATGAACTGGTTAAAGTCCGCGGTACCGACCTTGAAATTCAGTTCGTCTGCGCCGATGGATACGGTGGTAATGCCTGTGCTCATGTTTCTTCTCTCTCAATGTGAAAAATGTAGGGTACCCATTGCGTACCTTCTACGGTTTTGCAAGATACGCACTGCGTACCCTACGCCTGCGGCCTTCAGCCGAAAAACTTCACTACGGTTTCAACAACGCCGACTTTATCCAGCATGTAAAAGCCAAAGCCGCCGATCAGGATGTATTTAATGTCCCTGATGTCGCTCAGCGCTTTGTCGGTCGCCGCCTGTTTCTTGAACAGGAAGCCGATTTTTTCTGCATGTTGGTCTTGTACAATTTCAAGCCGTTGAATCTTCAAATTACAGTCAGCCGTCGGCATAAAACCTCCCTATTTGCCCTTGTAAAACGCCTCGTCGCCCAGCAGCTGCACAGCGTTGTAATACTTCATCGCCCGCCACTGCCTGGGCAGCATCAACCAGCCGCCTTGGTGGTTAATCAGCGTCAGCAGGTTGTTCAGCAGGTTGCGGTCGGCGCGGTCTTTGTCCGCCCGGCTTGCGCCCACGTTGTAATCGTAATCGTGGATGTTGAATGCCTCGGAGCAGTCCAGCCCGTATAGTGTGTTGGGGATGATGGAGCTGATCCATTTACCGGCAACCCCAGCACCGTTGCAAATTTTGGCTTTTTCCTCCGGCAGCAGGTTTTTATAGCCCCAACTGCTGATTAAGACCGGGGCGCTGCTTGGTGTTCCTGGCATAAATCCGCCTCATCCAGTAGCGTATAACTGAACCGGTTGCCGTATTTGGCCGCCGACTTCTGCGCCAGCGCCATAACCGTATCGAAATCCTTGCTGTCCGCAAACACTTGGCAACCGGCAGACACTTTGTCGGTGCGCAAGGTCAGCGCGTTGGCTCCGGCCCGGTGCAGGTTGATACCAAAATAGCCGGTCTGCTCGTTCGCCTTGTCCAAATGCGCGTCCTTGTTGCGGTCGCGGTAAACGGTCATCGGGCCGCGCTGTACCAGCGCGATGTATTTGCCCTGGTGCGCGCCGATCTGCCAGCACTTTGGATAATGCCCCGGCTTTAAAATGGCGGTGCCGTCCACGTTGATCGGATGCTCGCGGTAATACATACCGGGGTCTGTCGTGATGGCGAACTGCTCCATTTGCAGCTTGCCGCCTTTCTCGTACAGCACGCACAACAGGTCGTTAAAGGTGTTGGCGTCGCTATCTTTCGAGCGTATGCCGACCAGGGTGAGGTTCAACTCACCCTTAAAAATGGGTGCATCCTTGCGTGAGAGAGCGTCCTTTAACTGAGTAATCGTAACAATGTCCATTACAGATCCCTGATGTCCTTGGCGCTGAGGTACGGCACGCCGTCGATACGGACAAAATCGGGACTGGTGACCTCGAATTTGATTTTGTGTTTGTTCTTCTCGCCGCCTTTGCCGTCCAGGTTGAACAGGTCGGAGATGGACAGCAGGCAGCCGAACAGTTCTATTTTCTGTTCGTGGTCGATAGTTTTGCCGACGCAGACGATGTCGAACGGCGGCAGCTCCCTGAAGCTTCCTGACGACCTGGCCGAGTCGATCAACAGCGTCAGGTTGGCGCTGTCGATTTCCAAATCGCCGGTGCAAGCTACATCGCCGTTGACGTAGCCATCTGGGATGCCGCGCGTTTGCACCGCTTTGCGGTTGTCGCTGATGCTGGCCGACAGGTTTTCGACGTGAACCATCGCGTCACCGAACATGACGTCGAAATCCTGACCCGATAAATGATTGCCTTTTTTAGCCATAACTACTTAATCCTTATTGAGCGGGTGCCGATAAATCCAGCACGATGTTGGCGGTCAGGTCTTTGGGTATTTCAGACGGCCGCGCCTTGATGAATATCTGTACCTGGGTGCGGGTCACCCACTGGATGGCAATATCGCCGTCCACCGGCGACTTCAATTCAGCCGGAAACGGGATGCCCTGAAAGTCGTATGACCGGCTCATCTCGAACAACGGGCGCATCAACTTGCTGATCGCCCAGGCTGTGCCGATTGGGCTGGAGTTAAAACGGCGGTCGCCGACCAGGCTGATCAGCACCAGGCGCACTGCACGCGCGGCTTTATCGACCACGCGCAGGTTCTCAATGACCGTATAGTCACCGATAGCGGCATCCAGCGTCTGTCCGTCCGTCCAGTACACCCCCTCATAATCCGGGTAGAACTGCGGCACGCTGAAACGCTGGTCGTTCAGGGCTTTGGCATGGGCGTTGTTGTAGATGATGCCGTCCTTGTCGGTCGGCAATGTCGATTGATCCTGCCCGATAATTGAGCCGGTATTAACCCGCATCGGCGTATCGGCGACGCTCGTTTGATAGTTGCACAAGCGGCCCGCGTAAATGCCGACCGCGTCATCGTAAATATAAGGAACGATAGATACGCGCATCGCGGCCAGCGTCGTCGTCAATGCCGTCAGCGCGGTAATGTACGCAGACCAGGTTTGCCCGGTGGAGGGTGTTGGGTCGATCGCTTCGGCGGCGGCGATAAAGAACAGCCTGCGGCCGTAGGTGGTGTTGATTTCTTCGGCCTTGGTGTGCATGGCCGTTAAGTCGGCCTGAGCCGCAACCGGCGTGCAGATCACGATAGCTTCGACCTTGACGTTATTGTTCATTGCCAGGTCAACGGCAGGCGCCCACAGCGTGCCGTCGGCGACCGGAATCGCGCAACAGGCCCAGTTTTGCCCGGCGTTGGCTTTGGCGGCCTTGACCTGGCGCTTGATTTCGGAATCCGCAACGCCCAGTTCGGTGTCCAGATTGCTGTCTGAGTTCAGGAACAGCAGGGTGTTTGGGTTGGTTGCACCAACGCCGATAAATAGGAAATATTTCTCGACGGTCGGAAACGGACCCTGGTTTAAATTAAGGGCGTTGACTGTGATTTTACCTAATGCCACGTTTCATCTCCTGTTCCATGTCGTCATAAATTTGTTCAATGTATTGCTGGATTTCCGCAGCGGTTGCGCCGAGGAAACTCCGTGCCGGCAACACCGTTGACCAGCTGGTTTTTGTCGCCACGCCGGCCCATGCCCGCAGCCGTTTTAATGCCGTTCCTGCCTGTCCCTGGGTGTAGTGCTCCTTGATGTACTTCATGGAGGGGCTTTTCCTGCCCTTGCCGTTTATTCGCAACTTAAACCCCGCCTCGATCAACGCCCTGGCCTGTTTTTGTGTCGCCGGTTTGTTGTACGATTCGGCGCTACGTCCGCCAAAGCTCGCGGCGGATACTGTGGTTCGTTTTCCGTATTGCTGGTCTGCGGCGATACGACCGGCAACCGGGCTGTTAAATCCGGCGGTAGCGCTGTTGCTGTCCGCCTGGATGACTTTTAATTCTTTTACCAACCGGCTGAGCATCTTGCGCCGGTCGTGCGTACGCTTTCTGTGCCGGTCCTGGTAGCGATTGCCTTGTAAATCGACCTGATTGCGCACCCGTTTGTTGCTGTCCTTAATCACCTTTTTAGTGACCCTGGACACCAGCCGGCGGCGGCGGTCCGGCGATAGTTGCAGTAGTTTCATTTGCCGTTCAAACGGCAATATGCCCACTACATCGAGTTTTAAAACCTGCTTCACGTCACTACATCGCCCGACAGCACATAATCGATTTCAGGATCGGCGACGCGGTATTTCTTATTCTTTATCGTGATGGTGCCGTTTACGGCATCCTCGACCGCGTAAACGTCCTGCTCGAATTTGATCCGAACTTCAATGTTGGCGGTGTCGTTGTCCAGCACGTCTACATTGGTTTCCGGTTGCGGTATCTCGTCTGTGCCGTTGCCGTTATCCAGCAAATAGGCGCTGATCTGCCCGAACAGCTCTTTAACCGGATGTTCGTTAAACGGGTAATCGTCGATGTTGAACACGGCGGTGTAGGTCTGCCGGTACAACACGATGCCGGGCGCATTCAGTCCGGTATCCAGCGTCGCCACCTTGCCGGACGGTATAATCTTCGGTTCATCGGCAACGCTGTCGATGTTCTCCGCCGCGACCAGGTCCAGATTGATCAGCAGCGCGTGCAGCTCGTCCAGTTGCCTCATATCAACACCGCCAGGGTGTTGGCCTTGCTAAACACCGTCTCGGCCGGTAAAAACCGACGGAAAAATTCAGCGATGGCCGCTTGGCTTTCATCGAGCCAGTGGGTTTCCATGTCGTCGCCTTCTTTGGCCTGGTTCTCGGCCTGCGGCCGCCGGTTGATCGCTGCAAACTGCATCAGCAGCCCGGCCTTAGCACGGGCATAGACCGCATGCTTGTAAAGCTCTTCCAGCACCTGCTTGCCGTTTAATGCTTCAGGATGCGCCGTGGTGTAAGCCGCCAGCGACACATAACCGTCCAGCACCAATTGGGCTTTAACACTCGCCAGCTTCAGGTTGACGTTAATCAGCGCCATGTTTAATCCGGTTTTAATCACGCCGTCCGCATACTCGGAGGGGATGCGGTAGTTGTTCATCAGGTCGGCCAGCGTCAGATCGGGCCAGAAGCCATCGTTGGTTACGGCGGCAGCTGTGGTTAAGGCTGGTTTGCCGGTCAGGCTCATTAGCCGCAGATCCCGTTTTCTGGGATGAACGGGTATTTAATACGGATCAGCCGTAATGCAGCCGCGCGTGCGGCCGAATCCTGGACATTGCCGCAGTAGGTATCCCGGGCCTGTTTAATTTTGTCTTCTTCGCGGATCACGATATGGGTGATGTCGCCGATCTGGTAGCCGTCGTCCAGCTCTTGTGCCGGACAGCCAGCCAGCTGCAATATCGCCGCCAGCGCCAGGCCCAGGATTAAGATTTTTCCGAGTCCTATTTTCTTCATGCCTTACTCCGTAAAAATATAGTGCCTGGACAAACAACCTTTGTAATATCAACCGTCAGGCGAATTACAGCCGTGTTGCCAGCCAGGGCTTGAGGAGATCGTTATCGTTGCGCAATATCCAGCTTCAACGTGAACTTTTCCGCCGATACCGGCGTGTAAGCGCTGCGCAGCACCAAGGCCCACCACAAGTTCTGGCTGTTCGCCGCGCACTTGAAGTTTTTATTAATATCGTTGATTTGGTAGATACGGTTACCGGCCGCAGCGGCGCCCGCATTGCCGATAATCGCCCCGGAAGCCGGCAGCTTGACAATCAGCTCGACGCTTTCCGCTTCGGCATCGGTCGGTGCAAAGGCGGCGTTGTCGTTGGTTGCGGTATAAGCGGAATTGAAAAACCAGAGTTCCAGGTCGGCCGCGGTCGCCGCTTTATTGGAGTCGATTAAAATCAAATTGTTGATGATGCCGCCGCGGCCATTAGCCAGCGCCGCCCCGGTCAGCACGTTGACCACCGGCGCCGTGTCACTGTTGGCGATAATGTCGCCGTCCGCGTAGGCGGCGGTATCGGCCGGACGCGTGAGCGCCGCGGTCAGTCGTGTATGCCGGGGATGTTGTTCGGTTAATGCGTATTTACCAGCCATTGTCGTCTCGCTATTCCGTTGGTTTCAGGTTCTTCTGCGCCTTTTCTTTCATGGTTTTTACGCCAGCGCCTTCCGGGTTTACCGCTTCGGCTTTTTCGCATAAAGCTATGCAGTTCAGCCAATCGCCTTCGCGGTTTTTATGCTTGGCCAGCAGCGCGTACATCTTCGATTGCACCGGCGGCGATAGTGACCACTTGTCGTTGTCGATATGCGCAACTACCGCATCAAGATACGGGCTTGCCGATTGCTCTTTTTTCAACAGCTCGTTGGCCCAGTCATAGCTTGCATCGCAAACAAAGGTAGGCAAATCACGCCGTTCAAACCGGGGCGGCATTTGCTGAATACCCTGTTCGATCAGATGAAAAGCCAGGTTAAGCGCTCGCTCGATGTCCAAGGTGTCGAACAGCCAGATCATCAGTTGCACGGCAATGCGGTTCGTGTAGGCATCGCCGTTGTCCATATAGCTCTTCACAAAACCCCAATAGGTTTCGATCATGGTTTTTTTCGCGGCTTGCTTTTCGTCCAGCGTTTTCAGGTCTTTCAGGCTATTCAGATCGGCGTCCATTGCAGCTTGGTAATGCTCCAGCCTGCCAAAATCTGTCCCAACAGGACGTACAACCGTTTTTTCAGCTTCAGGCTTTGCCGTATCAACGACGATATAAGGGTGATCTGCACCCGATTCCTTCGCGGCTTCAATCTGCGCTTGCTTAATGCGATCCAGTTTTCCGGCCATAGCGTTTACTCAACCAGGGTGACGTTTTCGACAAACGAGGCGGCCAGTTCTTCTTCGACGACGTAGCCCATGTTCATCGAGTTAAACTCTTCGACTTGGCTTTGTTCGGGGTTATCGCGTTGCGTTCTGCGTACCGACGTAGATTGGTAATACACCGACAAATTCGCCAGCGGCGTTACCAAAACACTGCCGTTAGGCATGAACGCCGGCGAGATAGTGGGTAAGCCGCCGAAAGCGCGGGTGATTTTGGTGTCGCGCAGTAACGCCTTTTCTGTTGGTGTGTTGCCTTGCGACTCGTAATAGGTTGCATCTTGATCGGCCAACAGGTCGTCGGCAATCAACGCGACTAGATCTGGACGCTGCCGGAATTGCGGCGCAATACGCTGCTTGGCGTCATGGACCAAACTGTCCAGTGTCGGAAAATCAAAACCGCCTAATTGAATAGGCGCTAGTTCTGTGCCGGCCACATGTTGCGATCCGCCGTTGTAAGTGCGCAAAAGTTGGAACCAGCCCTTGTTCAGGTCTTGCAATAATGGATTGGTGACTATATCAGTGTTCGCTTCCGCCGATGTGCCTGTCCAACCCGCCTGCAATATGTCGTTCTGGATCGCTTCGCGAACCGCTTTCATGTAAAGCTCGGCAAAGTTGGGAAACTTAGACCACACGTCGATGGTGTTATAAGCCAAGGCTACGTCGAAATTAGTATCGAATAACTCGTAACCTTGCGCATCGGTATTGGCAAGGCGTTTGGCGGAGCGCTTGTTGCCCGGCGTTGCGGTATTGGTTCGACTGGCGACTCGGCCGGTTAACCCGAGCAATATTTTGTCGCCTTTCATGTCAGATACAGGCAGAACGTTAATCATTTTCAGGAACGAATCGCCCTGTTCAACGATCTTCTGCATGATGGTTTGCGCCCCGGATGGCGTTGCAGAGAATTGTTTGCCGACTTGCGAGTTAAATGCCTGTGCAGTCCTGACCAATAATTGATCAAGTTGTTGACGTCCTTCGCCGCTTAATGCGTATGCCATGTTCTTGTCCTTTGAAATAGATTGTTTTGAAATGCCCGAGGCGTTACGTGTATTGGCTCAAATCGCCTTCAGCGCCGAAGTGCTCGCCGCCGGTGGTGCCGGGTTGTTCTTTCAGCGCATCCTTGAGCGTGGCTTCCAATGCGGTGAATTTTTCAAGCACTTTATCCAGGTCGTCCGGGCTGACCGATACTTTATCGTTTGCCGGTTTTTGGCTGAATTTTGTTTCCAGCTCATCAAGGCGCTGCATAACGACGGAAAATTGCTCGGAGGTTATTCCCGTCGTTTTATCGCCCGGTTTTTCTTCATTCTGCATAGCGGGCTTCTGTTTGATGAATGTCGTCAGCAGACCTTTAACTTCTGCAAATTCCGTTTGTAAGTTCTTCAAGGCTTCTGTATCCGCCATGTCTGCTTCCTCTTTGGGTGGGTTTTGGTTTTTGAAAATGGCTTTGACAAGGCTATTAATCAGCCCCTCTTGCTCTGGATCTTGAAAAGAGTGTGGTTGCGATTCAATAAAACTTGAGAACACAACAGGACCCTCTTCGCCTGCTTGTTTGTTAAACATGACTTCGCTGGTGCCGAGGCTGGCCGGATCGTCGGTTGCGACCAGACCGGTTAGGTACCAGCGTCCGCTTTCAGCAAAATTCGGCTGTAACTCCATGCTGGTAAAGTTTTTTTGTCCTGCCGCGCGTTCGGCAAGATAGGATGAGTTCGGGTTTAACTTAGCGAATAGCTGCACAACACCGTCGGCGGTTCGCTCAACACGCAAAGCAAGCACTTTCCCGAAGTTACTCAGCCACCAAGGTTTTGGACTGATGTGAAACGGCCAAATTTGGGCGGTATAGTTCTTTGTGTTATAGGTTTCGGCCGCATCTATAAGCCATTGCGGATCAATAACGCGTCCATCCGTGGTCGGCCCGCTTTGCCCGATAATTTCCCAATCAGTCGATAACGCCATTTACATCGCCCTTCCTTAAATAAACACCCAGAAAACTACGTCAGTAGCGCTTAGATTACCTAAAAAACGGCGCAAAACAACGCGTATTATTCCTTCCCGTTTCTACATGATAAGTATAGGAACTTAAAGGAGAAGTTATGCTAAATAACCGCCCATAAACGCACTAAAATCGACGTAAATAATTTTATGTGGACATTATGGCAAGACGCTATTCCGAGGAGTTGAAACAGACGGCAAAGCAGCTCTTTGTGCGCGGCTACACCGTGACCGAAATCGAGCGCGAAACCGGCGTGAACGAGCGCACGCTGTACAACTGGCAAAAAAACGAGGATTGGGACAGTTTCTGCCCGCCGGATACGGTTGAAATCGCGCTGGCCAGGCGTATTAACATCCTGGCCGAACGGGAAAACAAAACTGATGCCGAGCTGAACGAGTTCATCCGCTTGGTCGAGACTTTCGGCAAGATGCAGAAAGACCATGCGGTGGCGATCAAGATCAAAGCCGAAGCCTCAGCGATCGAAAAAGGCCTGCCGATTTACGGCAGCATCCCGGGCGAAGCAAATTACCGGGAACCGGACCACGGCGGAGACCCGGATAGGCCACGGCCAGCGAAAGGCAAAAAGCGCGAGAAGAAGGCAAAAAACGACATCTCCGGTATTACCCCGGAAATGCTGGACGAAACTAGACGTAATCATCTATTCAAGGATACCGATAAAGACGGTAAGGAAATCTGGCGAGGGATTTTCGATTGTCAGGAGACCTGGTATGAGCACCGCAACGATCGGATCAGACTGATCCTGAAAAGCCGCCAGATCGGCGCCACGGCTTATTTTGCCTTCGAAGCGTTCGACCGGGCGGTGCGTACCGGAGAAAACTGTATTTTCCTGTCGGCATCGCGCGACCAAGCCGAAGTGTTCAAGGCATACATCATCGCCTATGCACACACCTGCTTCGACGTCGAGCTGAAAGGCCAAGGCGTGATTATTCTATCCAACGGCGCCGAGCTGCGCTTTTTATCGACTAACAGCAACACCGCGCAGTCATACCACGGGCATTTGTACATTGACGAGGTGTTCTGGATACCCAATTACAAAAAGCTCAACAAAGTGGCCAGCGGCATGGCGGCGCATAAGAAATGGCGCATTACCAAGTTCAGTACGCCGTCGGCGATCAGTCATGAGGCTTATTCGGAATGGTCAGGGGAGATGTACAACCAGCGCCGTGCCGACAATAACAAAGTCGAGTTCGACATCAGCCATAATAATTTGAAAAACGGCTGGTACGGGCCGGATAAGAAATGGCGGCACATGGTCACGGTCAAGGATGCGGAAGAGCAAGGCTGCGATCTGTTCGACATCGATGAGCTGCAGGATGAATACAGCGAGGACGATTTCAATAACTTGTTTATGTGCAAGTTTATCGACGACAGCCAGTCGGTGTTCAACTTGTCGAAATTGCTGGCCTGTACGGTGGACGTCGATCAATGGCCAGATTACAAGCCGGACAACGCGCGGCCGTTTGCCAATAAGCCGGTGTCGCTGGGTTACGACCCGAGCCGCACCCGCGATAATGCCAGCCTGGCGGCGCTGGGCATTCCGTTGATACCGGGCGAGGCGTGGCGAGTGCTGCGCACCGACAGTTATCACGGCCAGAATTTTCAGTACCAGAGCAACCGCATCAAAGACGTGCGCGAGGCGCATAACGTGCAGCACATCGGCATCGATACCACCGGCATCGGCCACGGCGTGTTCGAGCTGGTGCAGGATTGGTACCCGCTGGTGACGCCAATCCACTACAGCATGGAGATGAAAACCAAACTGGTAGTCAAAGCGCTGGATGTGGTCGAGAACGGACGCTTTAAGTACAAAGCCGGCGATCATGAGATCACCCGGGCGTTTTTAATGATCACCAAAACCACGACCGGCAGCGGCCTGATTACCTACGCCAGCAGCAGAAGCGTGGAATCCGGCCATGCTGACATTGCCTGGGCGATCATGCACGCGCTGATTTACGAGCCGATAAACAACGACGGTAGGAAAACGACTGTTACATTTAGTAATTGATGTGTCCGCGCTGCGCGGTTTAATAATGGCGATCATGAGCGCCGGGTTAGGTTGGATTGAATATGGGTATGAAAAAACTATTTAACTGCGATATTTGCCGCGATAACAAAGAGCCTCAGTTTCTGAAAGGAATATATTTCACTGGCAACAAATCAGGGCAATTTAAATTTTCATTGGCTCATGCAACAGATGGCGTGCATATTTGCTGTGAATGTCTGGATAGACTGAAAACAATACTTAACGAACATGACGCCTAACGATTTTTAAGCACTACAGTGATATAAGGCCAAACAAGATGATAAGCAACATAATCAGCACGGTGAAAACAATCGCCGGAACGTTCAACAGCAACGGTTACGCTACGGCCAATACCGAAAAATCTCTGGTGTTTTCCTTCGGCGATCCGGAACCGGCGCTAAGCAACCGCATGACCGAGTACTTGGGCACGTTTCTTGATCTTAGCGGCGATTATTACCGGCCGCCGGTCGATTTAACCGGGCTGGCCAACTTGGTCAATGCCAATGCCTACCACGGGCCGATCCTGCATTTTAAAAAAAACATGACCGCCAAATGGTTTATCCCGTCCAAATTGCTGTCCACGGATGAGCTGACCCAAGCGGCGCTGGATTATTCGGTGCTGGCCAACGCCTATTTCCAGAAATTCACCGACCGCTTCGGCAATGTGCTGCGTTTGGCAAGATTGCCGGCTATCGCCATGCGGCCTGGGAAAAAGCCGGATGTGTTTTTTAAACTGAACAGCGACGGCACCAAAGTCGAGTTTAAGCCTGGCGAAGTGCTGCACATCAAAGAGCATGACCTAAAGCAAAGCGTGTACGGCGTGCCGCAATATTTCGGCGGCATACAATCAGTGCTGCTCAGCGAGGATGCAACCTTATTTAGGCGCAAATACTACGTCAACGGGGCGCACATGGGTTATATCCTGGTCACTACCGACGCCAATCTGGACGATGCAACTGCCAAACAGATCGAAAACCAGGTTAAGCAGTCGAAAGGGCCGGGCAACTTCCGCAGCCTGTACCTGAACATCCCGCGCAGCAATAATCGGGAGCCGGTCAAGGTCATTCCAGTCGGCAACATCGGCAGCAAAGACGAGTTTCAGGCCATCAAGGAAATTGCCGAAATGGACATGCTGGCCATGCATCGGGTTTATCCAGGATTGGTGGCGGTCATGCCTGCCAATATAGGCGGCTTTGGCGATTTGCAAAAATCGATGGAGGTTTATCACGAGCTGGAGGTGATGGCGATGCAACAGGTGTTTTTGACGATTAACGAGCAGATACGGGGAAATCCGGTAGCGTTTAGAGAACCGGATTGGAAAAAGAAGTTGTCTGAGGCGTAGCTGCTAAGTAATCTTAAGCACACTATTTGCGATTATGCGTTAAACGATTAATTTTTATGTATAATATCGCAAAAATTTGAGGAGATTTTTTGCATGTTGATCCAATGCCCCAACTGTCAAAGCAAAGCCCGGATCGGGTCGACCAATGCAATCACCCTCACTATCCGCGACCTTTACTGCCAATGCAGTAATGTTAAAGACTGCGGCTGCACGTTTGTGGTGACGCTGGCCTTTAAAAACTACCTGAATCCCCCTGTCAACGACACCCAGCAGCTGGCGGCGAGTTTGCTTCGGCAATTGCCGAAAGAACAGCGACGTGAGTTGTTGGCTCAGGGGGATTTGTTTAATTGACTTAATGTCGTTTTTATCGGTTATTCCGTAGTTATACACTCTTGTTCCTCATCCACCACGCGATAGCCTCAAGGTCATCAGCGGTAAATTCTCCGTCAAGCGTTGCGCTTTCATCTCCCTTATTCCATGATAAATACCAGCCCAAATCATACAGACCCCCATCTTCCTTGAATATTTCTGGTTCAATTATTTTTCGTACTTTTTCTTCGTCCATTGCGCTCTCCTACGTGTATAACCCGGCGCTCAACAGGAGCGCGGATTCAATCTGTGTTTAAATTACGGGCGCTTCGCCGCGCCCTGTTAGCTGTTGCGTTAGGAGGGGGGTAACTCATGGACATCTCGGCTTACATAGGCAGCGCGGTTACGGCGTTCCAAAAGGTAATCAAGCCTCTTTTCGAGCTTTTTAAGCTTAAATCGGAAGTAGCGACGCTCCGCCTTGAGAATCAAGAGCTCAAGAAGAAAGTAAAGGATCTCGAACAGCGGTGCAAAGAACTTGAAGCACCAGGTGAGGCTAAAAAACTTGGTTATGAACTTTGCCATTGCACTACTCCACCACAAATCATGAACAGTATTGCCCATCGGGTTTTTGTTTGCCCTCGGTGCAACAATAAGGTAAATCTAAATGCCACAGTCGCATTCTCTGATTAATAAGCCTAACATTGCGCTCAAGCAGAGCGCGGTTCTACGGCGGGTTTGTTTATCAAGCTACCAGGGCCGCGCCCGCTTAGCTTTACGTTATACACTTAAATTACTCGCCATGCGCCGCGCATACAGCCAAATAATGTTTCTTTAATTGACCATAAGAAGCACCTAAATTTACGCTTCGGTTTAATTTCGTAAACATCGTGTGCCGCAACCCTAAACAAATAAACCACGAATCCAACAGTTTTTAGTGCTGGAATTGTTGCTAATCCTGAAAGATAAAATATTATGTTATCCATGCATATAACTCTATGATTAAATGGGATGAACTTAAAGTTTGGCGCAGTGTTAAAGTGCATCGTGCGCGCCTTTACCAGGGCGTTATATGCCACAGCAAATGTTAAATACTTCGTAGCCAAACATATCGCCAAGCAGGCTTGACTCTGCCGCTGTTCTGGCTTCTTCTTCGGTTTCAAACCGTGCAATATCTTCTTTTTCGGCCTGCTCTAGCGGCGTGTAGCTTCCATCTTGCGTAAATAGCATTACAAAAAAATCGCCTTTCATTTCTGGTACTCCAATGGCGTATAACTATGAGCTCAAGCGAGAAAGCCGCCCGAAGCTCGTTTGTTTGTTAAAGTTCCGTGTGTGGCTTTACGCTTAACACGGCGTTATCGCCGACTGGACTGATCGACGGCTCGATGCCTCTGCCTCGCCTATCTGATTTATTCAAACTTCCGTCGCGATTAAATTTATACAAATTGCACGAAGAAACCCGAATAGCCTTTGTGGTAACTTCAACGATTCTTTGTTGGGTTTCTTGTCCAAGGCTATTTTTTAAAATCACTCGTTGCCCAACTATCGGGTTATTAAATAGCTGTTTCATTCGATACCTCTGTAATACTGTTAAGTTAAGGTTATGCGATAGGTTGAGTATCGCTTTTTACAAAAATTTACAATTCGGACAAGCGCCGTCATCCTCCCAGTCCGGCCCTGGATAATCGCATCGAGGACATTTATTTGCATCGGCTAAGGCCTCCAGCGCAAATTGAACCGGGTATGGGCATTTATCAGCGGTGCTGGCCTTGCCAGGATCGGCTAAATACGAACGCATCGTTCGCTCACTAATGCCGATACGCCGCGCGGCTTCTCTCTGGCTGACGCCTATTTTGTCTATTAACTGGCGTAAATAGGCAAAGTCCGGGTTATGTTTTGAACTATCTGGTTTCATTACTTACCTAATATCCAGGTTTCTGTGGTTTCAATTAATTCGTCAGGTTGACGCTGCATCCAGTTAGCCATGATACCTGGCTTATCGGTCGCGGCCAGTTGCTCCTGTACTGCGCTTAAAAACGCTAAAGTCATTGCCGGTGGCAGGGTGACCAGCCTCAAAGCTCTTAATGTTTTCTTTTCGTCAACGGCATGGATTTCGATTACCAAGCGGTGCTCGGCATTGTCGATATTGTGCAACTCGCGGTCTTTATCCTGGATTAAGCGCGCATCAAACGGGGCATCGAAGGTGATTAAGGGCTTGCCTTGGTCGCCGTAAAATTGAAATAAGAACAGCATTGAGCCGGAATTATATAAAAAGCCGGATTTAATCATGCCGGATCGTAAGGCGGTTTGCTCTTTGGCGGACATACCTGGAAGGATGATTTGCAGGATACTGCCGGATTTCAGCAGGAATTGCGCTGCCGCGCCTTCTTTTCGGTTTATTGGCAGCGGGTAGGGCTTGCCACGTTCTAAGATGGTCATGTTCATAGTAATACCCCGATTTTCTTTATTAAGTCGTTTAATACCTTATTAAAATTAATATTAAAAAATCCAGTATTAAATAGCACTAAACAGGTTGTGAGTTGCCACGGTATATCACCGGTAACTGTCCAATAAAATAAAAGGAATGCTCCAATAACTTGAAGAATAGGGACGCGCTCGGTGTCTATTGTTATGATTTTTTCTTCAGTCATGATGATAAAACTCCAGTTCGTTAGTGTCTTTGACCCAGGCTTGGGAAAAATCCTTGTTTTTAAACAAGGCAGCCAAGCCGCTAATCTGCTTAAGCCGCAGTATTTCATCAACGTCCATGCCGATGTTTTTACAGATCCATTCGTCGGACATGCCGGATTCGACCAGTTCAGCGACGATGTTAACCATCAGGTCGACAGAATGGCTTCCGCGTGCCCGGTTATGTCGGATGGTGCTGGCCATGCGGTTGCTAATGTCTTTTTCGATGGTCACCACCGGCATCATGCTGTTTTCACGGTCGCGGATGCGCTTTGAGGTCTGCATGATCGTGTAACGGTGGAAACCGTCGACGACTTCATAAATATCCTCGTCCTGGATGTAGTAGCAGACAATCGGCATGGTGTAGCCGTCTTCCCAGATAGAGAGTTCCAGGAGCTTCATTTCCGGCGGCGCTACGGCGTTCGGGTTGTAGGCGTTTGCGCGGATTTTATCCAGTGGCACGGCTTTTACGTTGTAGACGGGGCTAGTCATAAGGCTTTCTCCCAACGGATAAACGTGCCGCGTTTCTTCTCGCCAGGCACAAAGTTAAACAGGTTCCAGATGCCCGCTGTCTCGCGGTCATTGGTGAAAATCAACGGGCACTTTTGCTGTTTTGCATCCGTCAGCGCCCATTCGATTAATTCGTTTTTGATTTTCATG
>NZ_JAZGVT010000061.1:0-98964 GCF_036440755.1 Methylobacter sp. Wu8
TCAACCATCGCCCTCGAAAAACACTCAATTTTAAAACACCTCATGAGGTCTTTTTTCCTGAACAAGAGAGGGATGCCGCATGATTACTAGGATTGCACTTCGGAGTTGAATCCGCCTAACTATTGAGGAGAACTAAAATGACTTAATAAGTTTTTGTTCCTCAGCCCGGATCGCGTTCCTGGCGAGTAGCGACTTCGTTCAACTCTTGATTTAAAATCCTAAAGGACACTCCAATGAAAAAAAGAGCAAACTTTACCGGTGCCATTGGTGCTTGGCTGACTAGTGAATTGCATCCTACAGGAGCTACCTACAGCTCACCCAACAGCAATTTCAGTTCCATTAAGCTCAACGGGATTTACGGCACCCTCGATTACCTCAGCATCGGCTGGTTTGGTGTGGATATGAGCAACCCGACCAGTCCTACCCTGAGCACGAGTAACACGTATCTCGCCCAACAGGTGGCAGATGCCCGTGCACAAAACCCGGACATCATCATATTTGCTTTGCTGGCCTATAGCAGTCAAATCACCACCGATCTGCAAACGATCATCGCCGATCCCACCCTGCTGGCTACCTTTGCGAACAATGTGGCCAACTTTCTGGGTAACAACGGCCTCAATGGTTTCGACATTGACTGGGAAATTCCTACCAGCAACCTCACTTCGCAGCAATCTGCCGCTTGGCTCAACGCACTGGGCAAGGCTTTCGGGGACACGTATTATCTGGCCGTTTCGCCGAGTTCAAATCAGGGCCAGCAGAGTGTCGATAACCTGAATGCGGATGCTGTGAATGCCAATGTGGATGTGGTCAATTTGCAAAGTTACTGGGTTCCCGATCCGAGCGTATTTATTGCACACGGCATCAATGCTGATCTGTTGGGATTCGCCGCCTATTTTGAAAGTGGGGTAACTGCGCTTGATGCCTATCAGCAATACACGACCGGGATTCAATACAATGACCAGCAATACCCCTACCATTCCATGATCAGTTGGCGGCTTGATTCTTCCAACTGGCCTTTCGAGCAAAGTCAGCAACTATTGCTGCGACAATACATGTCCGGCCAACCGAATGTGGTTCCGTTCAACGATGGAGCCATCTTGAATGTGCAAACCACGCCAACGCTTATCCAAAGTATCGTTATCCGCAGCGGCGATATCGTGGATGCTATCCAATGTACCAATGCCAGCAGCGATGGCTCGTATGTGGTACAACTATTGCCGCACGGCGGTGATGGTGGCAATGGGAACAATCCGATCAACCTCACAAATGGCCTCACGGCTTTCAGTTACGTTACCGGCAACTGGTACGGACAGCAGGTTATTGCGCAGATCACCATTAACGGCACCAGCTATCCGGCTGCTGTAAACCCTTCAGTATCCAACCCGCAAATGCATCAGGTTACAGCGCCCGCCGGGAAAACCATTATTGCCTTCAGCGGGCAAACCCAATATGTGAACCTCGCGGGCGGCGGCTTCACTTGGGTGCTGGCGCAGATTAACCCTGTTTTTGGATAACACACCAGTCAAGGCCATAAGGTACGCCAATAGGATGCGCCGATATTAGGAGGCGCATCGCTCGTTTGATTTGAAAAAGGGAAAACCAGCCCATGCTTTTATTACAATGAAGTCCGAGCCTAACCCAACACTCCAGCCGACTCCGCTGACGCTACGCAGCTGAGCTTTACGTTAGCCCGGTAGGGTGGGCACATGCTTTTCGTGCCCACGCAAAACGAAGCCGGTAATGTAAAAGGTGGGCAAAACAGCCTGCCCACCCTACACTTGATATGCTGTTCACTTTCTATTTTTTGTTATGTCACATTATCGGCGCGCCTATATTCCGGGCGCGACTTATTTTTTTACGGTGGTTACGTATCGCCGCCGCCCGATTCTTTGCGACGACCCGGTACGGTCGGCGTTACGCGATGCCGTTAAAACGGTGCAATCGCGCCATCCATTTACTATAGACGCTTGGGTATTGTTGCCCGATCATTTACATACGATTTGGACTTTGCCGCCGGGCGACGCCGATTGTGCGCTTCGTTGGAGTTCTATTAAACGCAGGGTTTCCTTGGCCTGCGCTGGGCTCTACCATCGAACCGACTGGATGACGGCATCCAAAAGCAAACATCGCGAATCGACTTTTTGGCAACGGCGCTATTGGGAACACTGCATCAACAGCGAATCGGATTATGCCCGCCATAGGGATTACATTGCCATTAATCCGCTTAAACACGGTTTGGTGTCCCGCGTACAAGACTGGCCGTTTTCCACTTTTCACCGCGATGTTGCAAGAGGCATTTATCCGCTGGATTGGGCCGGATGCGCCGGTACGGCTGAATTGGCCTCCGGCGGTGAACCCGCATAAGCTGACCGGGAAATATCAACGAGGAACAATCCGGCAACGTAAAAGGCGGGCAAAACCGCCTGCCCATTCTAGGGCCGTAGGCTGGGTTGAGCAACGCGAAACCCAACTTTCGATGCCGCCAATGCTGGGTTTCATTGCATTCAACCCAGCCTACCCGTATCACATACTACTCCCAGAATTGACCGACAATAGCCGGGAGGTCGCGCAACATCTTTTCCTTGCCCGACATTTTCCTATGTTGAAAAGCCATAAGATGCGCTACGCATTGATCCGACATTGGGATTAACGCTCATCCAGCATATCCCTGTACATACGCGCGACTTTAATAAACTTCCAGAAATCCACTTCCCATAAATGCCGGTGCGAATCCAGGAAATAATCCTGTCCCAAGTCGGGGTCGTCTTCCTGCTTGGCCTGGATAAATTTGTCATAGCCTTTGCTTTTGTCTGTAAACGCCTTGATGTAGCTTCTGACGAACTGGCCCTGCAATCTCAAGCCGTCGCCCAGACCGGCCGCGGCATTAACAAAACCGAAGAAAAAGATGTTGTCCAGGTTTCTCGGCGCAATGTGAATGAACAAGTCGGGGATGCCTGCTTTCCATTGCAACAGCGCCGGATCGATAAACGGAAAATCCCGGTCGTAACCGGTCGCGTAGATAATCACGTCCACGTCGGCGCTGGAGCCGTCGGTGAAATGGACGGTGTTGCCGTCGAAGTAATCGACATCGTCTTTCGGCTGAATATCGCCATGACCGATATGATACAGAATCTGGGAATTCATGATCGGGTGCGCGCCGTCCAGCGGGTGATCGGGTTTTTTCAAGCCGTAATCGACGCCGTCGTAACCGGCCAGCTTGAATACCTGCTGGATGTAGGCCATGGTCTCTTCCTTGGATTTGAACTTGTTGCCCAGTTGCAGCATCCATTGCGGCGTCGGCTTGCCGCCGATAAATTTCGGGTAATAATGGTAGCCCCGCCGTGTGCTGTGATACACGTCGGTGCCATGATGCACGGCATCCACGGCAATATCGCAGCCGGAGTTGCCCGCACCGACAACCAGAACCCGTTTGCCTCTGATCTGGTCGGGGGATTTATAATCCATTGAATGAAAGACTTCGCCGCTGAAATGCCCCCGGTACGGCGGGTCGGGATAACGGGCGACCCGTTGCGCGCCGTTGCAGACCGCGACAAACGAATAGTGTTTGCACTCGCCGCTGGACAAGGTCACGTCCCAGCCGTCCCCGGCCGGTTCCAGCTTGGTGACCGAGGTATTGAAAATGGCTTTGTCATACACGCCGAAGTCCCTGGCGTAAGAACGCATATAGGCCAGCATCATCTTGTGGTTCGGGTAAACCGGATAATCGTCCGGCATCGGATAATCGGGAACCTGGGTGTTGAACTTCGGCGAAATCAAATGCAGCGAAGGGTATACCCGGCCGCTTTTGCCGTCGCCGTTCCACACGCCGCCCAAATCCGCTTCCGACTCATACAGGTCATAGTCGATTCCGCCGTCGTTCAGCTCCCTGCCCAGGCCTATTCCCAGCGGCCCTCCGCCGATAATGCATAGTTTTATCCGTTTGCTCATATCTGTTTGGCTCAATAGTGATTCTTAGTGGCTGTGTTTGCTCTTTTGTCTTGAACATGCTCTTCATGGTTAAAAAATGAAATTTGCTCAAGTTATTTTTTGCATGTTCCTTAGTTAAATCGAAATGTTAAACAGCCGGTCTTGTGTGGTGACGGTCAAATCCTGCATATGCAAACACGCTTTTCCATTCGCATCGTAGAACGTCATATCGTATTTTTGCTGATGCTCAATAGTACCGCCTTTACGCACCAGATGCAGCACAAGCCGATCAGGCAGCGCCCCGGACGCCGCTATCCGTTGCAGTGAAAACGGCAATAATGCCGATCCGTTCCAGCCTGAGCTGTTCCGGGCGAAAACCTGGACCAATCGCCACGCCGCATTGATGAACAGCGGCTGGAACAGCATGCCTTTGATCTGATCGTTGGCATTTCCAGGCAGGTTCAGCGTCGCCAGCAGCTCCGTTCCGCTACAGTAAATATCGGCTATAGCTGCGGCAGCCTGATCCGCCGGAACGGTATCCGGCTCCATCCGTTGCATTCCGGCCCGCAGCCGTGAAAAATCAAGCGATTCAGGCAACTGTATAACGGAGCTGTCGATGATGACTTCGCCGAAGTGGTTGCAGGCTTCCTGCTGCCCGTCCATATCGATCGAATAAAGAATATCCGCATCCTTTTTGTGCAGGCCGACGGTCAACGTCTGTTCGCCGCCCTGCCGATAAACCAGCGGCGTTCCCCAAACCATGTTTTTCAGCCCGGCAACCGGCCGCCCCGTTGCCTGTTCGGCCGCAAACCGGGCCATTTCAGGATAAAACAACGCCGGGATGAGCTGCTGTTGCGCCTGCCGATAGCGCACCAGATAACGCTCATCGCCGGTAAATGCAGAGGCAAACTGCTGTTTTTGCAGGCTGGAAATATTCCGGTGTACCAGCGGGTGCAGCCTGGCTTCAGGGGCTTCGACTACAACCGGGGCCTGCTCAGGCTCCTCATCAATCCAGTAATGTTCCCTGGCAAAAGGATAGCCCGGCAAACTGACGCGCCGGGGTGTCACCGGATACAGGTTGTGCCACGGGATGTCGTAACCCTGGCAATAAAAATCCGCCAGCGCCAGCAGCATGTCCCGGTATTCATCCGCCTTGTCCAACAACCCCGAGCCCTGCTCGGTAAGGTCCGTGATGTAATGGCTTATCGCTTTCTGGCCGGTAAATTCGCGGCTGACGACGCCGCGGCAACAATCGCCGCCGATCTCCCGATTAACCGCCCGGCTCCAGGTTTCAACCGCATGCTGAACATCGGAAACCACGATCGCGCAGCGATGCTGGAAGTGATGCCGCCCCTGCAGCAAGGTGTAACTGATACTGTCCAGTGCCTGCCGAGCCGATTCAGGCTTTTGCAGATACGCGACCATTTGCCGGATTTGTTCCTGTAACGCAGACTCGGTTTTTGCCGAAACCGCCAGCAGGTAATACGGCGAGGATGCTGCCGCCAGCGGCGGTTCGGCGACATGATTTTGCAGCACCATATGCGCATTGGTGCCGCTCATGCCGAAAGCGCTAACCGCGCCGATACGCAGCTGTCCCGGCTGTTTGGTCCAGGCTTTTTTCCGTTTGTTGACATAGAACGGGCTTTCCCGCCAGCGGATATAATCGTTCTCCTGTTCGCAATGCAGGCTGGCCGGAATCGTTTCATATTTTAGCGCCTGGACAAGACTGATCAGGCTGACCAGACCGGATGCGGCAAAGGTGTGGCCGAAATTGCTTTTGGTTGAGGTCAGCGCGCAAAAGCCCTGCTTGTCCGTGCTGCCCTTAAACGCATCGTACAGCGCGTTGATCTCGACCGGATCGCCCAGCTGGGTGCCGGTGCCGTGGGTCACAACGTAGTCAATATCCTCCGGTTTCAGGCAGGCTTTTTGATAAACATCGGCCAGCAGTTCGGTTTGCGACGCGCCGCTGGGCGCAGTGATGCCGTTGGTTTTGCCGTCATAATTAATGCCGCTGCCGCGGATCAC
This sequence comes from Methylobacter sp. Wu8, assembly GCF_036440755.1. Classification (NCBI taxonomy): domain Bacteria; kingdom Pseudomonadati; phylum Pseudomonadota; class Gammaproteobacteria; order Methylococcales; family Methylococcaceae; genus Methylobacter; species Methylobacter sp. Wu8. The sequence goes on from NZ_JAZGVT010000061.1 coordinate 5,953, forward strand.
GCCATGAATCGGATCGCCGTCGGCAAGCGCCCTGGACAGGCGTTTGAGCACGACCACCGCAACCGCCTCGCCGGGCACCATGCCGTTGGCGCGCTGGTCGAAAACGTAGCATTTTCCATCCGGCGACAACATGCCGGCCTGGGTCATGCCGACATAGGCCGCCGGCGATACCATCAGGTTGACGCCCGCGGCAATCGCGGTATCGCATTCATTCTGGCGCAAACTCAGGCAGGCTTGATGCGCCGCGACCAGCGACGAGGAACAGGCGGTATTAAGCGCCATGATCGGGCCTTTCAGGTTCAGGAAGTACGCCAGCCGCGAGGCAAGAATGCCGTTATGGGTCGAGGTCAGACTCACTTGCTTCAATCGCTGTTGATAATCGCTGCCGTCCTCAACGCCGACAAACATGCCGATTTTATAACGTGCGATCTGCTCGGGGCCGTAACCCGCATTTTCCAGCGCCAGCCATGATTCTTGCAGCAAATGACGCTGCCGTGGGTCCATCCGCTCAGCTTCCAATGGAGAGATTTCAAAAAACAGCGGATCGAACTCGGCAATGCCGGGAATGCAGCCGCACCACTTGCTGTTGGTCTTTTCGCTATTATTGGCCGAATCGCCGTAATATTGCCGCCAGTCGAAACGGTCGGATGGAATCTCGTCAACGGCATCTTCGCCCTGCTCCAGGATTTGCCATAACTCGTCGACATTGCGCGCCTTCGGGAAGCGTCCGCTGATGCCGATAATCGCAATCGGCTCGTTGATGTCCGTCTCAGGCCGGTCTGCCGGAACGGCAACCACGGGTTGAATACCCGGCTTTGCAACGGTCTCGATAACGGCAGGCGGAGACTCGGCATCCGGCTGCTGATAAAACGCCTGCATCGCCTGCCGGTGCTCGGTGAAAAAATAAGCCGTCAACTTCCGCAATGTGGCATAGCTGAAAAACACCGACGGCGTTATTTCAAGCGAATAATGGCGGCTCAGAGCTCTGGCGAATTCGGCCAGACTGATCGAATCGAAACCGAAATCCGCCAGATTGCTGTCGGCATCGAGTTCATCGCGCTTGGTTTTGAGCAGGTCGCAGATCTGTTCTTTTAAATCATGGTTGATGCATTGCTCGACGCTGAGTCCTTTCATCCCGGCGCGCCTGCCACTATCCGCGGCAACGTCCGCAACCACCGGAACTGACTCGGATCTGACAGGGTTTAAATCGGTAGGGTTCAGATCAATGATGCGCCGGATTCGTTCCGCTTGTCCGGCCAGTACCAAAAACTGGGTTTTGTCCTGCGCCAGCAGCTGCTCGAAAAGCCTGACGCCTTCATTCGATTCCAGACTGCGTTGCCCGCTGGATTTAAGATAGAACCGGGTCTGCTCGCTGTCGCCGACCTGCAAACCGCCGTCCCGCCACAGCGGCCAGTTGATAACGAAGGTTTTGCCGGGATAACGGCTGTTCCGGTAGTGCGCATACGCTGTTTGGAAGCGGTTGCCCAGCGCATAGTCGCAGGAGCCGAAATCGCCTAGAATCGCCGATGACGAGGAAAAATAGCAGACAAAATCCGGCGTCTGCGTTGCCAGCACGCTATCCAGCAACTTTGTACCGGCAATCTTGGCATCCAGCACCCGCTGGAAATCCGCAGGTTTCGTTTCCAACACTGTGTCCGCACCGCTGATACCGGCGATATGCAACACGCCGTTAATATCGCCGAAACGCTGCTGTGCCTGTTCGATACCCGCCTGCATGGCCGCAAAATCGGCCACATCGGCCTGCACATAGAGCACATGCGCACCGTAGCTTTCCAGTCTTTGCAGATTACTTAGTTTTTCCGCATCCAACGCGGAACGGCCGGTCAGAACCAGATTGGCCGCATAGTTCCTGGCCAGATGCTCGGCGAAGATCATGCCCAGACCGCCGCAGCCGCCGGTAATCAGGTAAGTGCCGCCCTGTTTCAGCAGGCTGCCTTCGGACGGCTGCAAATCAACCGGCTGCACCTTAGCCGTATAGCGGGCCTGTTGCCGATAACATGCGCTGCGCAGTTGCGGTTCCTGAAGTTCGTCCCAGAGTGTCCGCAGCCATTCCTGCATCGGGACGTTCCGGCTCCCTTCATCCGCTTCCCGGAAGATGACCGCCACTTGCGTATCCGGCAACACCAGCCCTAAAGAGCGTTCAAAAGCGACCCACGCATCCAGGTAGCAGCTCTCCAGCGCATCGGCATACGCGCCTGACAGAATCAGTTTAGTGGGCTTGAGCCCTGCCGCGGCCATTGCCTGCAACAGGTGCAACACATAGGATGCATTCCTTACGCAACGCGGATCTTCCAGCGGCCATAAATAAAGAACCGCATCCACCTCGCCCTCAGCGCCGCGAATCAAGTTAAACGCCTGGACATAGGTCTCGGCGTTATCGGCGTCGATCCGGTAGCGTCCCTCGGAAACCAGAGCCGCACCGATGCCCCGCTCAACAAAGAGCACTCGGGTTTGGGGACAGAGTTGATGAGTCTGCTCGACAATGGCTTGCTGATTCTGTTGTCCCGAAACGAAACACAGCAATGTTTTAATTGAGTCGGCAGATCCGTTTGTCAGCGGCGATTCGGACCAGACCTCTTCAAAAGTCAGCAAATCGCCGGTCTGATCTGCCTGTGCAGCCTCTTCCAGAGGCTGCGCTTGGCTGCTTTCGGTTTCCGTAACAGGTTCCCCAGCCGGTATCCAATAACGCTCACGGGCAAATGGGTAAGTCGGCAGGCCGATGCGCGCCGGTTTGCAGCCGCTGTACAGCCTGAGCCAGTCAAACTCAAGCCCGTTAACCCAGGCCGCCAGCAGCTTGTCGACTTTGCCTTTTTCAATCCAGGCATCGAAAGTGACGGCCATATCTTCGTCGTCCGAAAACACCGTCATCCCGTCATCGTAAGGTTTGGCCTGCCCCCTGTGAATGCCTTCAACCGGTGTCGGCTGTTCGATAAAGGCCTGCAACTTTTGCTCCAGCTGATCAAGCGAGGCGGCCTGAAAAGCCAAGCGATGCGGCATGGCTTCGCGGCCTACTTGCAGCGTATAGGCCATATCGCGCAAGTTAACGGATTGTTGCTCGTTGCGGACGAATTGCAACAGCCTGTCCGCGTAATCGCGCAGACGCTGTTCGTTTTTCGCCGACAGGACAATCAATACCGGTGAGTCGCCGGTTACCGGCTCGCTACGCTGCCCGGCGTTGCCCTGATACTCTTCGATAATGACGTGGGCATTGGAACCGCCGACGCCAAAGCTGCTGACGCCTGCCCGTCTGGGCAACGGATTCCCGTTTTGATCGCTCGGCTGTTTCCAGTCACGGGTTTCGCGGGCCAGATAAAAAGGCGTCCCGTCCAGTTGCAGATACGGATTCGGCGTCTGCAAATGCGGGTTGCCCGGTATCATTCGGTGTTTCAGCATCAACAGCACCTTAATGATGCCCGCAGCGCCGGACGCCGCTTCCAGGTGGCCGACATTGGCTTTGACCGAGTTCAGTCCGCAATAGGCTTGCGCCGGTACGGTCAGTCCCCGGCGCTGATACAATTCGGCGAACGCGGCTTTCAGGCCGTTGACCTCGACCGGATCGCCGAGCACGGTGCCGGTGCCGTGGGCCTCTATATAACTGACGGTGCGGGGATCGATCCCGGCGCGGCTGTAGACATCGACCAGCAGTTGCTTTTGCGCGGCTGCATTGGGCGCGGTAGGCGAAGCCGAGCGGCCGCCGTGGTTCTCGCCGCTGCCCCGGATCAGGCCGTAGATTCTGTCGTTATCGGCAATGGCCTTATGCAGCGGTTTCAACAGCAGCACCGCGACGCCTTCGCTGCGCACATAACCGTTGGCCCGCTGATCGAAGGTCATGCAGCGCCCGTCCTCGCTCAGCATGCCCGCCTGACTGGACGCAATGGTAAGCCTCGGGCTGCCCAGAACGTTGACGCCGCCGGCCAGCGCGATGTCGCAGTTGCCCTGCCTGATGCTCTCGATCGCCCTGTTGACCGCTATCAGCGAACTGGAACAGGCCGTGTCTATCACCTCGCTGGGGCCATGAAAATTGAACCAGTAGGAGACGCGGTTGGCGATCATGAACGGAAACGGCTCGGTCAGCGACCGGATCGTTCCTTTGAGCCGGGCTTCGCACCATAAATCCTTGTAATCGGCTGTCGCGACGCCCGCGAAAACGCCGGTTTTGCTGCCGGCCAATGCGCCGGCCGGATAACCCGCGTCCTCCAGCGTCGCCCATACGGTTTCCAGGAACAACCTAAATTGCGGATCCAACGCCTCGGCTTCGACCGGCGAGATGCCGAAAAAGCGGGCGTCGAAGCAGTCGGCATCGGCAATGAAACCGCCCCATTTGACTTTGGTTTTGCCGGGCTGCTGGTGCGGGTCGCCGTATATTTCACGCCAGTCCCAACGCTGTTTCGGCACCTCGGTAATCAAATCCCGGTTAGCCTGCAACTGCCGCCAGAAATCACCCAGGTCGGTCGAGCCGGGGAATTTGCCGCCAATCCCGATCACCGCAATCGCGTCTGTATCGACAACAGGCGCCTTGCTTGCAGCCGGTACCGCTTCCTGCAACCGGAAACGTCCCGGCTGTGCGACTTTCGGCTCCGCGACCTCTACAACCGGCTGCTGCCTGTCCAAACCGTATTTTTTCAACAACGCAGGTTGATGATGGCGTATCAGATACCCGGCCAGCGAGGCCAAATCCGGTATTTCGAAAAACAACGTCGGCATCAACGACAGTGCGTAAACCTTGTTCAGCGCGTTCGCAAATTCGGTAAAGCTGATCGAATCAAAACCATAGGCGGACAAATCGCGCGACAAGGCGATTTTTTCGGGCGGGATACGCTGAACTTCGGCGACCAGCCGGATCAGTTCGGCGGACACCGATTGCGTCAGTTGCTGTTGCCTGTCGCCATTATCGCCCTTGTCTACGGCAGGCTGACTGCATTCAACGGCATCGGGCCTGAAAGTTTCCGCAACCGCCTGCGGCTTGTCCAAACCGTATTTTTTCAACAACGCCTGTTGGTGATGAGCTATCAAATAACCGGCCAGCGCAGCCAGATCCGGGATTTCAAAAAACAGCGTCGGCATCAATGACAGCGCGTAAACCTTGTTCAGCGCGTTCGCGAATTCGGTAAAGCTGATCGAATCAAAACCATAGGCGGACAAATCGCGCGACAAGGCGATTTTTTCGGGCCGGATACGCTGAACTTCGGCGACCACCCGGATCAGTTCGGCTGACACCGACTGCATCAGTTTCTGTTGCTGGCTGTCATTATCGCCATCTACGGCAGGCCCGGTTTCGACCGCATCATATTGGAACGCAAGCAGCTTGTTACGGATGCCGACCTTATCGCCATAGGCGACCAGCACCTGCGCAGTGTCGCCGGACAAACTTTGCTCCAGCGCGCGCAAACCGGATTCGGTATCCATTGCCGCCATGCCGGTGGCCTGCCGCATCAGCACTTCGTTTTGCCGCCCCATCCGCATGCCGCCGTCCCGCCATAGCGGCCAGTTCAGCGACAGCGTTTTTCCGGCGCATTTGCCTTGCCGCACTTGGTCGTTGCGGTACTGTGCAAAGCCGTCCAAAAAGGCGTTGGCCCCGGCATAGTCCGCCTGCCCCGGATTGCCCAGAGCCCCGGCAATGGACGAAAACAGAGCCATGTAGTCCAGCGGCAGATGCCGTGTCGCCGCATCCAATGCCAAAATACCTGCAATCTTCGGACGCAGCACGCGCTCGATCTGGGTATCGGTTTTGTTGACGATGTAGTCATCCTCGATAACTCCGGCGCTATGAATGATTCCATTCAACCGGCCGTAATGCTGTTCTATGCGCTTCAACGCGTCCGTGACGGATTCGGTTTGCGCTATATCGGCTTGCAGGTAAATCAGCTCCGCGCCTTGCTGCTTCAAGGCGTTGATGAATTGTTCGTTGCCTGTATCAAGTTCCGAACGTCCGCTGAGCACCAGCCGGGCTTTGCTGTCCACGCCCAGATAACGCGCCAGCAAGCGCCCGACGCCGCCCAGGCCGCCGGTAATCCAGATCACATCGCCGGGCTTGAACACCGGGCTCTGCGCGCCGCTGTCCGGCAGGTTGACTTCGGTCAATGTCCTGACTTGCCTCTGTCCATCGCTGCCGTAACGGATTTCGACATCGCCGCGGATTGAGTCGACTTCCGCCGCCAGCCGGCTGACAAACCGCGTGATAGCCGCATCATCGGCCAATTGATAACCAACGGTTTTTGCCGCAATCCGGGGATGTTCAAGCCGGACTGTTTTCAGCAGCCCGCTCAAGCCGCCGTACAGCGCCGCCTGCTCACTGTGCGGAATCAGCAATAACAACGGCTGAATACCGCTGGATTTTTCGTTGATGATTTGCCGGCAGCGTCTAAACAGTTGCAGGAAACAGCATTGAAAGCCTATCGCAAGGTCTTCGCCCAAGTCTGGCATGACTTCAATCTGAGCCGTCGGCCATTTTGCCTGCAATGCTTTATGCAGCGCATGCTGGTGTTCAGCCAGGATAAAAACCGGCGCTGCCGTCCGAACCGGCTGAACCGGCTGAACCGGCTCGGACAACGATTGATCCCGCCATTCCGGCGTTGCAAACACCAGTTCGTCATCCTGCTGCGCAAACACGGTGGTAAAGCCTTGCAGCGACGCCAAGCGCAAGCCTTGGCTATCGAGCAGGTCAATGTCGACAGTCTCAATGTTGCCTGATGGCCCAACTTCGCCATGTCTGCGCACATACGCATAAATCTGCTGCGGAAGCGGCCGGTAAATCCGTAATTGATCCATGCTGAACGGCATCGGCAACGCCGCTCCGGGGCGGCCGGTCAGCGTCCACACCACGCCGGTTAATATCGCCCCGTTCAATAGGCTCGGATGCAGAACATAATCTGCCTGGCCGGGTTTCAGTTCGTCCGCCAGTTCAAGCAGGGCCAGCGCTTCCCGGTCGTTATAACGAAGGTGCTCGATACTCAGCAAAGCGGGACCATGCGTAGAGTCCAGCAGCCGGTCGCATTGCTTCCGGCTGAGCACTGATCCGCAGCGGGATTGAATGGCTTCAATGTCAAATTCAGCGCCGGTTTCCGGTGCGGCCGAATCAGTTATTATTTTCCCCTGACAATGGATGCTGTCTCCATCACCCTGCCGTGTAGTAATCGAGAAACCGTCAGGCGTCAGCCGCGTTATCAGGCCGCTGCCCTGCTCATTGACCAGCATCGGTTTGGGCCAGACGATATGACTTAGCCCGTAAATGCTGCCGTCACCGCAATGCGCTGCCGCCCGCGCCATTTCCAGATACACCGCTCCCGGCAACATGCCGCTGTGATCCCTCAGGAAAAACTCGTTGCCGGTAAAACGCGTGGAAAACCGCTGTCCATCGGCATCCTGCGAATGCAGCAACGGATGCAGTGCGGCACGACCGGTATCTTCGCTGTCAACAGGAGGGATTCGATCCCCGGACAATACCCTGGAGGTAAAGCCCAGCATACGCACGCATACTTCGCCGTGTCCGGTGCACAGATCAATATCAAGTTTGTGCAAGTCATCGCCTGCCGCAGGCGTTGCAGAAGCGCGTATCCAGGTCCACATGATCGGCCTGCATGGAGCGAAGACTTCCAGCGACTCCAGCGCAAAAGGCAACAACACCGGCCGCTGGCCGGACTCGCCCGTCCGCCCGACCAACGCCAGCGCGATTGTCGCTTGCAGCGCGGAATCCATGATCGCCGGATGCAGCGCGTACAATTCTGCGGTATCGGCGATAACATCCGGCACAACCAGTTTAGCCAGCACCTGGTTACGCCCGGTATAAACGCTCTGCAAGCCTTTTTGCGCCGGGCCGTAACAGACGCCTGCCGACTCCAGCGCCGCGTAGCATAAATCAGCCGTTACGCCTGTTTGGTCAATATCGGCCCGCAAGGCGGATAAATCCAGCGGCTCCGGCGTCGCTGGCGCTTCGGCAAGCGCCACGCCCTGATGATGCAGCTGCGCCTGTCCTGAGCTTATCTGATAACCGATCGAACCGTTTGCTTCCGCGTTCAGGCTGATTTCAACCTCTACCGCCCCGTCCGTTACCGCGAGCGGCTTGGTCCAGATGATATTGTTAAGTCTTAGCGCATGAAACTGCTGCTCGTGGCCCAACGCATAGCTGACCGCCGCCCTGGCCATTTCCAGATAGGCGACGCCGGGCAGCAGTTTTTGTCCCTGTACGATATGATCGGACAGGAAAAACTCGGCGCCGGTAAAAGTTGTCTGAAAGCGTTGCTGATAAAGCGTGGAGATATTGCGCTGCACCAACGGATGCAACCGCGCATTGGTATGAACCGCGAGTTCCTGCCCGGATAGAGTGCCGGAAACCTCATTCGGCTTCCAGTAACGCTCGCGTGCAAACGGATAGCTCGGCAAATGAATCCGGCGGGCCTTGCTGTCCCGACGCAACTTCAGCCAGTCTATTTCAGCGCCTTGCACCCAGGACGCCGCCAGATTGTCCAGCGCGCCATCGGCAAGCCACTGGGAAATTTCAGTTTCATGTTGACTGCGGTCTTTCTTGTTACGCTTCGGTTCGACATAGCCGGTCCACAGCTTTCCGCCGTCAGCATCATTGTTCAAAAATGCAGCCAGCGCGCCGGTTAATTCGGTAAGGCTGCGAACCACGAATGCAACGCGCTGTTCCATTGCTTCGCGCCCGCTCTGCAAGGTATAGGCGATGTCAGCCAGCGACACAGCCTCGCCGCTGAACCGGCCCTCGATTGACTGTTTGACAAAGTTGTTCAGATTGGCCGCCATCTCAGTCAGCCGGGCTTCGTCTTTCGCCGACAATACAATCAATTCAGGCCATGCACTGTCGCTATGGCCCGGTTCTGCGTTGCCGCCGACAAATTCTTCGACAACCAGATGAACATTGGTGCCGCCGTGACCGAAAGAATTCATCGCCGCCATCAACGGCTTGCCGTTGGTCGAGCGCCATTCCGACTGTTGCGTACTCGGATAAAACGCCGACCGTTCAAAGTCGATCAGCGGATTAAGCCGTTTAAAATGCCTCAGCCCCGGCTGCTTATGATGTTTTAACGACAGCAACAGGCTAATCAGCCCGGTCACGCCGGAGTTTGACGAGGTGTGCCCGATATGCGACTTGGCGCTGCCTATCGCGCAATAATGCGTCTTATCGGTAAACTCCCTGAAAGCCCGCGCCAGCGCATTGGCTTCGATCGGATCGCCCAGCTGGGTACCGGTGCCGTGCGTTTCGATATAGCTGATCCGTTCCGGGTCTATGTTGTAGCGCCGGTAGACGTCGGCAATCAATTGCTGCTGAGCGATGCCGTTTGGCGCGGTAATGCCGTTGCTGGCGCCGTCCTGATTAATGCCTGAGCCCCGTATGACGCCGTAGATGGCGTCGCCGTCGGCGAGCGCCTGATCCAGGCGTTTCAAAGCCACCATGCCGACGCCTTCCGACATCACCATGCCGTCGGCGTCGGCGTCAAACGCAAAGCAGCGTCCTTTGTGGGTCAGCATGTCGGTCTGCGCCAAGCCAACCAGGATAGTCTGTCCCATCACCGCAAAAACGCCGCCGGACAGCGCAAGATCGGACTCGTGGTTGCGCAGGCTTTCGCAGGCCAGATGCAGCGCCACGCCGGACGACGAACAACCGGTATTGACGACAAAGGCCGGGCCCTTCAAATTCAGGAAATAAGACAGCCTCGATGCGACGATGGCTTCGGACGCGCCGGTAAAGGTTTCATGCACATAGCCGGTCGGCTCGGAGCCGACAAAAATCCCGGTTCGGCTGTCCGCCAGCGATTTCGGGTTATAACCGGCGTCTTCCAGCGCTTTCCAGCTTTCCTGCAAGATCAGGCGCTGGTGCGGGTTCATCGACTCCGCTTCCCGTGGCGAAATATTGAAGAACATCGGATCGAAGCAGTCCCGTCCTTCCAGAACCCCGCCCCATTTACAATAGCTTTTACCGGGCTGTTTTTCGGGACTGTAACGCTGCTCGCCCAGATAATGCTCCGGCAGTTCAGTCACCGGATCGACGCCTGAAATCATGTTCCGCCAAAACTCATCGACATTTTTCGCGCCGGGAAACTGGCCCGACATGCCGATCACGGCGATACCGTCCATCTGTAGCGAGTCTCGCCCCTGCCGGGCTGGCGGCTGCGGCGCAGGCTCCGGTTCAACCGTCCGTGTGAGCACGCAATGCAAAGGCGTCGAGGCTTGCGCCGGTACTGCCGCCGGTTTGCGCATTTCTGCGGCGTCTGCCGGACTGGTTTCAACGCGGATACTGTGCCGGTTGTCCGCGATGATGTGTCCGGTCAGGCGTTCGACCGTCGCATAATCGAACAGGATCGTGGTGTTCATCGACAGGGACAGCGCATTATTGAGCTGCTGGATAAAGCCGACCCCTAGTATCGAATCGATACCGTAGTCAGAGAACGGCACATCCGGCTCGATCATGTCCCGGCTTATGCTCAATGCTGACGCCAGGCTATCCAGAATCAGGCTTTGCACCGTTTCGGCCGCATCCGGCTTGTTTTCTGTTTCAGGCTGGACGACATCAACGGATTGCACTTCTGCCGCTACCGGCTCGGCAACCGCTTCAGCCTGAGCGGGTTGTTTTTGAATCCGGCCTTGATCTGCAACTTGCTGCCTGATCATGCCGTCGCTGTCCGCGACGATAATCTGCTGTCCCAGCGCATGATCGGCTTCGGCCGGAAACAATACCGACCTGAACCCTTCCTGATGCAGCAATGTCCGCCAGCTTTCAGGAAACAGTCCGGGGCTTCCGGGGATGCGCAAATGCCCGTCCTCAGCCAACGACCAGCCGTCGATCAAGCCGAACAATACCGACGCGAATACGGTCTTGTCGCTGATCTCGTTCAAGACCAGAATGCCGTTGCCGCGCAATGCCGCTTTGGCGTTGCGCAAGGTATTGCGCATGCTTCGGGTCGCATGCAGCACGTTGGTCGCGATGGCTATATCGTAACTGCCGACGGCGATGTCCTGCTGGGCCAGCGGCTGCTCGATATTGCACAATTTGTAGCTTAGGTACGGATATTCCGTGCCGTAACGCAGTTTGGCATGGTTAAAAAACGACCTGGACATATCGGTATAGCAATATTCGTCTATGTACTGCCGCAACGGATTCAGGTGCGGCAACACCGTCGATGTGGTGCCGCCGGTTCCGGCGCCGATCTCGATAATCCGTATCCTGGCTGCCGGGTCGTCGTTGATGCGTTGCCTGATGTAGGTCTCGGCCACTCCGGCGACAACGTCATTGAAGTAATCGCAGACTCGGTTGTTTTTGTACAGGCCCTCGATCTTGTCCATGGAGCCGTTGGGGAACAGCACATCGGTTACCAGCGTTGTGCCGCGCAACACCTCCGGCAACTGGCTTAGACAGTCGTCGACCAGCACCGCCAGCGTTCGGGTTTCCGGCTGGTTCAGGTAATGTTGCTTTTGGGTTTTCCAGTCCCGCCACACTTGTTGTTGCGACTCGCATCCGGCGTTTTCGTCCGGCACAAAGCAGCCGTCGTCGATACGCAGATAGCCCCGTTCCTGCAGGATATTCAGGCTCTCCCGCCACCAGCGGTCGTATTTATCGAGAATGCCCGCCCGCTTGCGCATTGCCGCCGGATCGTCCCGATGGCCCGGCAGGAAAAGCCCCATAGCCTGCAATTGCACAAACAGCAGCTTTACGATCCAGTCGTTAAGCTGTCCGGTGCTCGGGTTTTCCTCCGGCGCGGCCTGTATCGGGCGATAGGCTTCGATGCTGTCCATACAGGAGGGGAACTTGTCGCTCCCACACGCCGTCCATTCATCGCTAGCGAAAGTTTCTATCAGCTCCGGCTTACTGGTCCGGGTCACGGCCAGTTGCCGCATCGGCCCGCCCAGCAGGGTTTTCAACGCAGCCAAGCCTTGCGCGGCGTCGATCGGTTGCACGCCGCGCTGTTCGACCAGGTTTTTCAGCGCGCCGGAAATGCGCGTCCCGCCGCCAACATCCCAGTAGCCCCAATTGATGACCTTGACCGCGCAAGCCCATTCATGGGCCAGCTGCCGGGCAAACGCGTCATTAAACACGCAGGCCGATGCGTAAGCACTCATGCCTCCGCTTCTGCCGAACGCAACCATCGAGGAAAAAAACACGACAAAATCCAGCGGTTCGTCCTGGAACAACTGCACGGCCCGCACATCGACGTCGAGCTTGACCGACAAAATATCGCGGAACAAATCCTCCGGCATTTGCGCCAGGCTCTGATCGTATTCGCCCAATGTCGATACAATCAGGCCGTGAATGTTGCCGTGGCGCTGCTTGATCTGCCGGTAAGCTTGCTGCATTGCTTCGGGATCGCGGGCGTCGGCCTGGATATATTCCGGCGTAGCGCCGTATTCGGCTAAGGCGTCCAGTTTGGCCTGAATCGCGGCATCCTTTTCGGACCTGCCCAGCCAGATAATGCTGGCCTGATAATCCCGGATCATCGCCCTGCTCCAGGTTTCGCCGAGCCCTCCGGCTCCGCCGATCACGACATAAACCCCTTGCTGGCGGTAGACGTCCGCACTAGCCGCAGCATCGCGCAGCGGCGCCAGCTTTTGTTGCAGCCAGTCCTGCCCGCGCCGGGCATAACTTTCCCCCTGCGGATGCGGCGGCAAGCGCCACATTCCCGCTACCGGCCAGCTCTCCTCGGCGGCCACATCCAGTGCTCTTAGCTTCCATGTCGGATATTCCTTGGCCATGCTGCCGGCCAGCCCATGCACGGCGGCGTGAACCGGGTTAACGCTGTCCCGGTCGCAAACCGCCAGCGCCTGAGTGGTAATCACTGTCAGCCCCAAGTCGGCATCGGCATAACCCGAAGCCAGCAAGGCTTTGACCAGCCGGAACAATTGCATGACGCCGTCTTGCTGCGCGCTGATGATCTGCTCGCCTGTCACCGCCCGCAATTCGCAATGCGGCGCAATCCAGACGATATGATCCAGCCGTTCCAGTTGCTGCAACTGCTCAGTTGTCGCTTGTATGTCTTGCCCCGGCGCTATGGCCAGATCGATTGCACTGTTGTACTGCTGACGGACCGCCTGTTTTTGGCTGTCGGTGCCGCCGACAATCGCCAGCCTTGATGTGGCGGACGGGAATACCGCGCAGTCTTTAGGCGTCAGTGCATCCCACACCGGGCGCATCATGATCAATTCTGCCTGTTGCGCGGCAACCTCGCCGGAATCATCCGCGTCTGTCGCCGATGCCTGTAGGTTATCGGCGTCAACATCCAGCCAATATCGCTGCTTGGCGAACGGATAGACCGGCAGGTGAATACGCTGCGGTTTTTTATCCGGGTAAAGTTTAGCCCAATCGACAGACAGCCCTTTGACCCAGAAATCCAGCAGCTTGGTGTATTTGCCCCGCGCGATCCATTTGTCGACCGTGTCCTGAAATTCTTCGTCATCGGCCAGCGCGACGAATGCGTCCTTGTTGCGCTGAATCTTGCCGCGACAAATATCCTGCGTGTCGTCTCCGGCATCGAGGAACCCGGCCAGTTTTTGTTTAAGTTCCGCTAGCGAAGACGCCGCCAAGCCCAGCCGCTCATCCAGGGCTTCGCGCCCGACCTGCAAGGTGTAAGCGATATTATGCAGATCCGCTTCGTTTTCGTTCAGGAAAGCGAGCAAATTGGCGGCAACCTGATGCAGCCGTTCGTCGGTTTTTGCCGACAACACAATGACCGCCCGAGACTCCGGCCTGATGATCTCCGGCATTGGCCGGACATCCGGCTGTATGTATTCCTCGATCACCAGATGGGCGTTTGAACCGCCCGCGCCGAATGAGGAAAGACCGGCCCTTCTTGGAAATTCGCGGGTTTCGCCGTCAATCGTCAGCGTTGGCCGCCGCCAGTCGGCAAGTTGCTGCTGAACGGTAAAAGGCGTGGCTGCAAAATCGATATTCGGGTTTAACTGCCGCGCATGCAGACTGGGCGCAATTTGGCCATGCCGCATTTGCAGTATGATTTTGCTTAACCCGGCCATGCCTGCGGCCGCTTCCAGGTGGCCCATATTGGACTTGACCGAACCCAGCGCGCAGAACCCGGTCTCGTTTGTGTCATGCCGGAACGCCTCGGTCAAGCCGGTCATCTCGATCGGGTCGCCCAGCTCCGTGCCGGTGCCGTGCGCTTCCATATAACTTACGGTTCGTGCATCGACGCCCGCTTTTTGCAAAGTATCCCTGATCAACTCCGCCTGTGCATTGGGGTTGGGTACGGTATAGCCGTTGGTTTTGCCGCCGTGATTGACGCTGCTGCCGCGGATGACCGCATGAATGGGGTCGCCGTCCCGTACCGCCTGGGACAGCCGTTTCAGCAGCACCGCGCCGACGCCCTCGCCCGGCACGAAACCGTTGCCGCCTTTGCCGAAGCTTTTGCATTGCCCGTCCCTGGACAGCATATATACCGAACACAGGCCGACATAAGTCGACGGATGCAGGTATAAATTCACCCCGCCGGCAATCGCCATATCGCAGTCGCCGTGGCGGATATGCTGGCAGGCTTCATGGATCGCCGTTAATGCCGATGAGCACATGGTGTCAATCGGCATGCTGGGGCCGTGCAGGTTCAGGCAATAGGAAATGCGATTGGCGACCGAGCTGAATGACGTATGCGGGAATACGATACGGCCTTGCCGCCATAGCTCAGGGCCGTACAAATCGAAGCCGGTTTTGGTGATACCGGTAAAAACGCCGACATTCTGCCGCAAGGTTTCCCGCGTATAACCGGCGTCTTCCAAAGCCTGCCAAGCGCATTGCAAAAACAGGCGCTCCTGCGGGTCGATCGTCAGCGCTTCGCGCGGGGAAATATTGAAAAACAGCGGATCGAAATCGGCAAAACTGTCGAGAAAGCCGCCCCACTTGCTGTAGCTCTTGCCTGAAGCCACCGCATGTTTCGGATCGGCGTCGAAAAAATTCTGCATCGGCCAACGATCCGGCGGAATCTCGCTGATGCAATCCTTGCCCGTTTTCAGGTTTTCCCAAAAAGCTTCCAGCGTGTCGGCCTGCGGATAACGGCCGCTAATGCCGATAATGGCGATTGGCTCTTGTACTGTGGACGACTGCATTGAAGCGTCCCAATTTACCCCTTCTCCCTCAGGGAGAAGGTTGGGATGAGGGGATTTAAATAGGTTTTGTTTCTTATTCTGATTTCCCCTCACCCAACCCTCTCCCTCTGGAGAGGGCTTTTCGCGTAACTCAGCAATATTGCGCTCAACCGACCTTTCGGCTGTTGTCGCGCTTTGTCCGGTCCAGGCCAGACAGGCGTCGGGATAATCGGCAGCCAGATACCCCGCCAACGCATCCACTGTCTGGTATTGATAAAACAAGGTCTTGGAAATACTTCCGAAAACTTTTTCCAGTTTTTGATTCAGCTGGGTGATCGCAATCGAATCGATGCCGTATTTTTCCATCGGTTCGTGTGCTTGAATGCGTTCCGAAGGCATCCTGACGGTTTCCGACAGCAGAGACTTCAATTGTTGAACGGTTTTTTGCCGGAGCGTGCCGCTGTCGACTGTTACGCTTAAATCCGCTGTCTTCGGCGCGACCTCAATTCGCGATTGCCCGGCAGCCAGCAAACGTTGGATTGAGGCTGCATCACCCTCCAGCACCAGCGTCTGCGCCCGGCCTGAGGCCAAGCTCCGGTATAGAGCCTGAATGCCGGCTTCGCTCCGCATCGGAACAAGCCCGGTCGCCTGCCGCATCGCCTGCTCTGCGGCAGTATCGATGCGCATGCCGCCATGTTGCCAGAGCGGCCAATCGATCGCCAGGGTATGACCCCGGCGCTGTTTCGCGGCCACCTGCTCATTGCGATAATGGGCAAAGGCGTCCATAAAGGCGTTGGCCGCGCAATAATCGGCCTGTCCTGCGCTGCCCAGTACCGCCGCTGCCGACGAAAACAAGACAAAAAAGTCCAGTTCGAGATCGCGCGCGGCACTGTCCAGATTCACGGTACCGGCAACTTTGGCGGCAAGCACCGCTTCAAACTCTGCGACTGACTTATTCAGGATAAAGTTGTCCTGAATAACGCCTGCGCCATGCAGGATGCCGTCAATCGTTCCAAACTGCCGGATAATATCCGCAATCAATGCGTCAACATCCTGCTCACAGCTGACATCGGCCTGTTCGCAGACAACGTTAATGCCTTTTGTTCTGAGCGTCTCAAGCCGTTGCAGTTGCCGCGCCGTCAATTCCGACCGGTTAACCAGAACCAGCGTCGCCTGTTGTACTTGCCTTGCGATTTCCTCCGCGAATACTATACCCAGGCCGCCTGCGCCGCCGGTAAGCAGGTAAACGCCGCGCTCTTTCCACGGCAAAGCAGGCCTTTGATCGCTTGCCAGGGTTTCCCAATCAATGATCGTGCGCTGCGGCTGGTAACGGATATAACTGTCATCCGGGCAAAAACTGTTCTCCGTCAGTTTCACCGCCAGAGACTCTGCGCTATTGTCGGAGCCGGTAACAATAAGCTGGGCAATCATTTTCGGATTTTCCAGCCTGGCGGTTTTCAGCAGCCCGGACAGGCCGGCATAGAGCTGCTGTTCTCCGTCCCCGGCCAGCACAACCTGAATCAGCGTGTTCTGGGCATTGTCCGCGGCAAGCCGTTTAATGACGTCGAAAACCTGCATACAGACCGATTGATACCGCTGCGCCGGTGTAGTGCCGGTCGGCTGCAACTCAATACAATCAGCGCCTTGCATCCGCGTTTGAAGGACGGTTCGAACCGTCGCATCCAAGCCGTAATGCATGACCAGATGCCGACCGTAAACCGGCGGTTTTATCGTCGTGTCAGCTGTTTTCTGTTTCCATAGCGGGTGTGCAATCAGCACCGCATTGGCTGCATCGGCCTGCATGAATGGAGCCGGTTTGGAATTCCGGCTGTCGCCCGGCATTGCTTCGACCCAGTAGCGTTCCTCCGCAAACGGATAGGTCGGCAGACTGATACGGCGGCACGCACTGTCCCGATGCAACAACGACCAGTCAAAATCCAGACCGCTTGCCCAGGCTCTGGCGACTTTATCCAGACGGCCGCGCGCCAGCCATAGGGAAACCAGATCATTACCGTCCTCATGATCGACCGGAAGCGCCGTCGCGTCACCGGCTGATTTGGCTTGTCCCTGAAAGCAGTCTTCGATCGCGGCAGCGCCCGCAGTAAACCGCTTCAGTTTACCGGCCAGTTCGCTGATCCCGGCAACCCGGAACGCAACCCGCCAGGACATGGCCTCGCGTCCTAATTGCAGGGTAAAAGCCAGATCCTGTAGCCTGACTTGCAGAGTATCAAGCTCTGTCTCAATAGTCTGCAACAACTTGGCGGCATAGGTCTTTAGCTGCGCTTCGGTTTTGGCCGACAGCACTATGACCTGATCACCTTGAGCAGGTTCCTGCGGCGTAGCGATGTCGCGTCTTGTCGATAGCGACCGATATTCCTCGAGTATCGCATGCGCATTGGTTCCGCCGATGCCGAACGAACTTAGCGCCGCACGGCGCGGCTCGCTACTGTTGGGCCATTCGGTCAGCTTGTCGACTACGCGAAAAGCGGAAGATGTAAAGTCGATCTCCGGGTTTGGGGTTTTGTAGTTGATCGACGGCGGAATTTCACCGTGCTGCAAACTGAGCGCAACCTTGATGACGCCGGCCAGTCCGGCTGCGGTATCCAGATGGCCAATATTGGGTTTAACCGAACCGATGCCGCAGAACTGTTTTTTTGCCGTGTAGCGTTGATAAACCTCGTTCAAGGCCATCACTTCGACCGGGTCGCCCAGTTTGGTGCCGGTTCCGTGCGCTTCGACATAGCCGATAGTTTCGGGATTAACGCCGGTGGCGTTCATCACCTTTTGAATCACATCGGCCTGCCCCTTGACGCTCGGCACATAAAAACCCGCCTTGTCCGAACCGTCATTATTGACCGCGACGCCGCGCACCAGCGCATAGATATGGTCGCCGTCCTCGATCGCATCGATGGCTTTTTTGACCATCACTACCGCCACGCCTTCGCCGCCGACCAGCCCGTCGGCGGACGCATCGAAGGCCTTGCAGTGGCCGTCGCTGGAAAAATTCATACCGGGCTGGTAAACATGGCCCGCGCCCGGTATCGGAAACAAGGTTGCGCCGCCGATCAACGCATATTTCGCCTCATTCAACTGCAAGCTCTGGTTGGCAAGATACAAACCGACCAGCGACGATGAACAGTTGGAATGCACCGCAAAGCTCGGCCCTTTCAGTCCCAGCTGATAGGAAATCATGGTCGGAATGGTTCCGCCCTGCCCGGCAATCCATGCGGCATACTCGTCCGCGGCGTCTACGGCCCCGGAATTATGCAGCAGCGTTTTATAAAAACTGTTGCTGGCCGACATGAACACCGCTGTCTCGGGAATTTCCCCGGCAACATACCCGGCATCCTCGATCGCCTGCCAGGAATGCTGCAACAGCATCCTAAATTGCGGGTCCATGAAGGCGGCGTTCTTAGGGGAAATATTGAAAAAGCCCGGATCGAACAGGTCTTTTCCTTCCATGCTGTATTGCAGCGGGACAAAATTCGGGTTGTTGATCAATTCTTCGGCAATGCCCGCGTTACGCAGTTCATCGACGGAAAGCAGCGTCGAACTTTCCTTGCCCTGGCGTAAATTCCGCCAGAATTGCATCGGGTTTTTAGCGCCCGGCAAATGACAGGACATGCCGATAATCGCCAGACTGTGCTGATAGTAATCGGGGTAGGTTCTGGCATCTGTAGCAATGCGCGGTTTACTTGCAGTTGAAAACAGGCTCAAATTTGGCGCTGTCTGCTTCACGGCAGGAGAAACGGTTTCGCGCCCTCCGGCCTTGCCGATGAACAAGCTGATGTCCTGCACGGTCGGGTATTTAAACAAATCCGGCGCGCTGAATTTAACATCAAACGCCTCGCTGATCCGTTGCGCCAACATCACCGACAACACCGAATTGCCGCCCAGCTCAAAAAAGCCGTCGGTAACGCCGATGGTCCCGATATTCAGCAATGCCTGCCAGATGGCCAGCACCGTCCGTTCTATTTCCGACTGCGGAGGAATGTAGCTGTCCTTGCGCTCGATAACCGGTTCCCGCGCCGCCAGCGCGTTACGATCGGTTTTACCGTTGGCCATTAACGGAATTTCCGGCACCGCAACAAAAATCGCCGGAACCATGTAGTCCGGCAATTGTTCGGCCAGATAATTCTGCAATTGCGCCTGCGACAGCTCCTGATCCGAATGCTTTACATAATAAGCGACCAGTTGCTTGCCGCCCTGCTGTTCACGGGCGACAACCACGCTCTGCCGGATTTCCGGGTGCCGGTTAAGCCAGCTTTCTATTTCGCCGAGCTCTATGCGATAGCCGCGAATTTTGACTTGATGATCCAAACGCCCCAGATGCTCCAGCACGCCGTCCTCGCGCCAGCGCGCCAAATCGCCGGTGCGGTACAGCCTGCTGCCCGGTTTGAACGGGTTATCGATGAATTTTTCCGCGGTCAGCCCCGGATTGTTCAGGTAACCTTTAGCCAAGCCGTCGCCGCCGATGCAGAGCTCGCCGGGCAGGCCTATCGGCGCCACCCGGTTGTTGTGATCGACAATATAGACCTGCGTATTGGCGATGGGCTTGCCGATATTGATCGGCATGTCGTTCGTAATAGGCGCAACAGTCGACCAAATCGTTGTTTCGGTAGGCCCGTACATATTCCAGGCCTCGCTGCCGCCGGCGGCAAATTGCTGTTTTAACGCTTGCGGCAAAGGCTCGCCGCCGCACAGTATTTTAACGCCTTGTTCGTTGCGCCAGCCTCCGTGAAACAGCAGGGTCCAGGTGGACGGCGTGGCCTGCATGACTGTGGGTTGCAGCCGTTTTATCTCCTGTTGCAGACGGGCGCTGTCGTTCAGTTTGTCCGACGCGCAAATGCAGCAGCATCCGCCGCGCACCAGAGGCAGCAACAGTTCCAGCGCGGCAATATCGAAACAGTAGGTGGTGACCGCCAACAGCCTGTCACCGGCTTGGAAACCGGGCTCTTTCGCCATTGACAGCAGGAAATTGGTCAGCGACCGATGACGGATCATGACGCCTTTGGGAGCGCCGGTGCTGCCCGATGTATAAATCACATAGGCCAGATGATCCGCATCCGCCTGCCGGCGCAAATCAACATGCTGCGCCTGACGCTCAATGCCGTCCCATTGGCTGTCCAGAGCAAGCACCGGAATGTCGGCTCGACCGGCTTTGACCGCAATATCGTGCAGCTGTTGTCGGAAATCCGCCTGCGTCAGCACCATCGATGCCTGACTGTCCTGCAACATAAAGCCCAGCCGGTCGGCCGGATAGCGCGGATCCATTGGCAGCCAGGCCGCACCGGATTTGGCGACGCCCAGCAGGGCGACCATCATGTCAACGGAGCGGTCAACGCAAACGGCCACCAGCCGATCCGGCTCCACCCCGGCCTGTTGCAGGTATTTGGCCAGCTGCGTACTTTTCTGATCCAGCTCGGCGTAGCTGAGTTGCTGACGTTCAAAAACAACCGCAACCGCATTCGGCGTCAGCCGGGCCTGTTGCTCGAATAATTGATGAAAGCACTGCTGCGTCGGGTAGTCTGTTGCGGTGTTGTTCCAGTCATCGATCAACAATTTTTGTTCTTGGTCGGCCAGCATGCCGAGCTCGGCCGGCACTTGCTGCGGATGGGCAATGGCTTGTCCGGCCAGGTTGACCAGATGCTCCGCCAGTCTGGCGATGGTCGACGGCTTGAATAAGGTCGGGTTATATTTCAGGTTCAGGACAAAGTCTTCGTTGCCTTCCCTGACTTCAAGGACCAGTTCGTACTCCCCTTCCTGGGCGATTTCTTCGATCAGCGTTATCGACAGGGCATCCTGGAACTGCCGCCGAAAGGTCAGTAAATCGCCTGCGGAAAACACGTTTTGATATTCGAACGCAACCTGAAAAACCGGCGCAAAGTCCTCGTTCGGTGCAATACCCAAGTCACTGACCAGCACCGGGAAAGGATAGGCGGCATGATCCAGCGCATCGGTCATGGTCAGCTGCAACTCACGGATCAGGGCTGCGAACGGTTTTTGCCCCAGATCCCGGCTCCGTATCGGCAGCATATTGATGAAATACCCGACCGCGTTGTCGAAACGCTCCTGCGAGCGCCCTTTTTCCGGCATGCCGATAATGATGTCGTCCTGGCCGGTATAGCGATGTAGCAGTACGTTAAACAGCGCCAAAAACAGCGTGGACAGGTTCATCCGCTGTTGCCGGGCAAATGTCCTGATCTGTCCGCTCAACGCCGAATCAAGCCGGATTGAATGCGTCCGTCCCTCGAAACGGCTGCTTGCGGCGCGGGGATAATCGGTAAACAGGTTCAGGCCCGGCAGTGTACCGGATAACTGCTGCATCCAGTAAGCGCGATGCTTTTGGCCTTCCGCGCCGGACAGCATTTTCCGCTCCCATTGCACAAAGTCGGGGTAATGATCGACAGCTTCGGCCAATGTTGGCGTCTTCCCTTGCGAAATTTGTTGATACGCGTTCAGCAATGTGCCGACCACAGGCAGGAACGAGCCGCCGTCGAAAGCGATATGATGCAGAGTCAGCAGCAGGTAATTGTCATCCGGGCCGCGGCTGAACAAATGAAAGCGCAGCAAAGGGCCGGAGTCCAGTTCAAACGGAATCCTGGCTATTGTCCTGATGTGCTCCAGCAACTGCTCGGGGTCCAGTGCTGAAACATCCTGCTGTTCCATTATCGATACAGGCGCCAATACCGGTTCTGTACGGGTTTCCCGGATCAGTTCTCTATCCTGTGAGACGAACGCGCTGGCTAGTATAGGGTATTGCTCCAGCAAAAAACGGCAGGCCTGTTTTAAGCCCCCCACATCAACCGGCTGCGCGATCTGAAAGCACAGCGGGATATTGTAGGCGCTCATATCCGGGACCAGCTTTTGCAAGGTCCACAAGCCTTTCTGGCCTTCAGAAAGCGGGAATCTCTCTGTTTGCCCGGTTGCCTGTTGAGACTGCTCCGGGACTGCCGGACTGCCCGCTACCTGCTGATCCGGCTGCCGGTTTAGCTGCCGTCCAAGATAGTGAGCCAAGGCTTGTATGGTCGGGTATTCCAGCATATCCCTGCCCTGCACTTCGAGATCAAATGTGCGTGCCAGACCGCGCAGCAATTTCATGCCGATAATCGAATCGATGCCGAAATCGTATAGATGTTGTTCTGGATTGATTTTCTCCGGCGGCAGTTGCAACGCTTCTCCGAGCATTGAAACCAGGTAGTCCCTGATCCTGTGTTCTGCGGTTTGCCTGTCGTCAGCACAAACCGATGTATCTGCGGTATTGTCTGTGCGTATCCAGTACTGCTGTTTGTCGAACGGATAAACGGGCAGCCGCACACGGCGGACATTTTTACCGCTGTACAGAGACGACGCCCATGATACGGAACCGCCATTCACCCAATAGGCGGCCAGCGCATGCAGATTGTCCCCGGTCAGCGGGGCTTGTCGGCCGGTCGAGGTGTCTTTCGCCTGCCCCTGATAAACATGTCCGCAGCCGGTTTCAGCGGCGCTGCCGAGATATTTCTTCAAGCCGCTAACCAGTTCGTGCTGCGACTGCACGACCCAGGCGATACGGTGCTCCAATGCGTCCCGGCCAACCTGCAGGGTAAAGGCGATATCGCTAAGACTTGCCGGCTGGACGTCTTGAACTAGAAATTGATAAAGCTGTCCGACCATTGCGGTTAAGCAAGGCTCGCTTTTTGCCGATAATACGATCAGCACCGGCGATTCACCTTGGCTTACCCGCCCTTCTGCACGAGCGTTCTGACCGGCGTCGTTGTGTTGGTGCCGGCTCCGATCATATTCTTCTATCAACAGATGCGCGTTAATCCCGCCCATGCCGTAACAATGCACACCCGCCAGCCGGGCGACATTTGTCCGCGGCCACGCTGCCGTTTCTGTCGCCAGTGTGCAGGGCTGGTTTTCCCTGTCCATGTCAGGATGATAGTCGGTGAAATTGACAATCTTGTGAATGACGCCGGTCTGCATGCTGCGCACGACCTTGAACAGAGCCCCCAAAGCCGATGCCGACTCCATATGCCCCATCATCGGCTTGACCGTGCTGATCTTGCACATACCGGGAGCAAGCGAAACCTGCTGTTGCCGCGCCATTTCCTTCAGCGCACGGTTAAATGCCTGCCATTCGGCCAGGTCGGCCAGGACGTTGCCCATACCCTGAGCCTCGATATAACGCACCTGCCGCGGGTCGATATTGACTTGCCGGTAACAGGTTTTAATCAGTTCGACATGGCTGTCGGTATTGGGCGCGGCAATCGACGCGCCGCCCTGGCCGTTATAGTTGACGGCGGTATTCTTGACCAGCGCGTAAATCGAATCCTTATCGGCAAGCGCCTTGGACAGCGGCTTCAGCAACAGGCTTGCAACGCCTTCCGCGCGCAAGTGTCCCTGCGCATGCAAACCGAATGAATTGACCGAATCGGTGGGACTTAACTGCCCGGAATCCGACAACAACGCAAAAGGCTCCGGCCTTAATAACAGATTGGCAGCGCCTACCAGCGCCTGATCTATTTCTCCGCTGCGTAAGGCACTGACGGCGCGGTGTATTGCGACGGCGGCTCCGGGGCATTGGGCATCGACGACTTCGCTGGCCCCGCGAAAATCGAAGAAATAGGAAATCCGGTTTGCCAGCAGGCAGGTTTGCGCGTACCACTCCCCGGTATCGACTCCTGCATCTTTGAGCAGTTGCAGATACTCGTTATCCTGTATTGCAACGAATACGCCGGTTTTGCTTTGTTTCAGGGATTCCGGCGCGTATCCGGCATCGGCAAATGTCTGATACGCCGACATCAGCAACAAACGTTGCCGAGGGTCCATCGTGACGGCTTCACCGGGCAGAATATTGAAAAAAGCCGGATCGAACCCGGCAATGTCGGGAATGAAGCCACCCCATTTACTCCGGCTTTCCCCCGCCTTTTTACCGGTCGGATCGTAAAATTTTCGCCAGTCAAAGCGGCTGGACGGAATCTCCTCGATTAATGAAACATCCTGATCCAGCAAGCGCCAGAACTCGTCAACCGAGTTGCTTTTCGGGAAAAAGCCGGATAATCCTATGATCGCAATCGGCTCAGGAAGACCGGTATGGACAGGTGCTTGTTCTTGGCTCTGCATACATTTAGCGGCCGGTTGAGTACCGGCGGAGCTTGCTTTTAGTATCGCTTCCTCAATTTCTTTTAATTCTTGTACGGTATTCATTACCAAGCCCCAAGCTCCATCCAATCAGATGCCAGCCTAAATTTGCATAACCATTGGTTATAAGAAACGACTGCTTGAACCAGCCATTCCCGCAGTGCAAGGACGCACCGCCACTGAAAAATCCGGGATGGATTTATTCAGCATTTACTATAACTTCCTTGCAGTAACCACCATGTACCCCAGGTTTTCACTCATATATTCAAACAGGTAAACCCAGTCATCGATTGCTTTGTCGGCAGCGTCGTTAAACAGCTCTGTAATTTCCTGCTTATGCTCGGCAAGGGTTTCCTTGAGTTTGGGAACCAGCCAGGGCATCACGTTTTCCGTAATATCATCGATCCCTACCAACTCGAATCCTGTTTCCGCCATCAAGGCGGGATAGTCTTCTTTAGCAATAAAGCTGGAGTGGATATGTTGCTGAACAAAGGCTTTGAATTCTTCAGTCGTGGTCGGCAGGGTCGGCAGATCAGTCAACACCAACGTCGCGCCGGGCTGCAACACCCGGTTGGCTTCAAGCAGGGCGTCCCGGTGCCCCATGTGAAAAATAGACTCAAAAAACCAGCCTCCGTCATAGGCCTGATCTTCGTTGGGTATGTCCAGAGCGCTGCCGTGAATAAACCGGAGTTTGTCCTGCATGCCTTCGGCCTGGGCTCTGGACGTTGCGCTCTGTTGTTGGAACTTGCTGATGGTGATGCCGTCTACCGAACAGCCTTTGGCCTTGGCTAATTTCATCGCCGGTTGCCCTACCCCGCAACCAAGATCGATAAACCGTTGCCCTTCCCGTATTTGCGTCTTGTCGATCATGATCTGCGCCAGCTTGTCCGCAGCGGCGGCAAAATTGTCATCGGCGTTGTTTTCATCCCAATAGCCCCAGTGCAAATGCCCACCAAACAATATCGGTCCCAATTGACCTTCCGGTGAATCATACAGGGTGGCGACTTGTTCCGACTCTGAACCTAGCATTGTGAACATCTCCTAATCTGTTATTTGGCATAAATTATCAAGCCGGCATGCGCACGTATTCAGCTTTGCATTTTCTTTCGTTTAATCTGGACAGATCAAATCACAACGTCATATCAAAAACTGCATATAAAACCGGCTTTGCCCGATTATAAAGGCCCTTATTGCTAAAGACTACTTTTATATCGACTGCCGACTGCCGCTAATAGCCAATGAAAACTATCCAATTTTATAGGCGGCGATCCGCCCTATCAATCGGGCGCGCTGCATTACCAAGATTTTATCAACCAGCATGCCAAACCGGGGTATTTGGCGAAGCCTTTTCAGGGAATAGTTTTGTGTTATTTTCGTCAACCATTCAAGGATTCCAAAATAGTTTAATACTGACAGCGCATTAAAATAATGAAAAATGGATTTCAATCTGTCTGATGCCTATAATGCAAAAAAAACTTAACCGAAAAATGGTATTTATTGGGAGATCGTGGCAATGCACAATATTCTGAAAGAAAATTATTTTAACGAATACTGTTCCAGCGGATTCGTGGAAACAAACTTATCGTTACCCGATGAACTGGTGGATGAAATCAAGCAACACTATCTAACAAAAGCGGAAGGCCATAACGACTTTCCGAAATTTTTCGTTAATAACGAGCATCAGGTCTATATGGAAGGCCGGGCATTAGGCCTTTTTTTTAATACCTTCCCCAATATCGCCAAAAAAATGGTGAAAAAACTTTATGACAAGACCTATAGAAAAGCCGTCTACGGTGAGCAGGCTTATATAGAAAAAGTTTTAAAATACCTGTTGGAAAACGACTTTCAGCGATTCTTTAAAACCCGTTACATAGTCGCTTCTTACGATATGTACCTGCGTAACGACTATCTGCGTTCAGCAGCCGGCATACATACCGACTTTCCCAACTTCCATCATTTTTATGAAACCGAAAATGACATTACCATATACATACCCCTGGTCGATCTCGATGATGAAAACGGCGGCCGGATTCAGGTGCTGCCGGAAAGCAAATTAAAAGTTCCCGGCAACATATTGCTGAAATTCCTATACCAGTATTTTTCAGTAGACAGCAGCAACCTGGACGAAGACGGCTATGTAGACCCTGACAAAATCAGCCCCGCAGCCACTGCCGCTTTTGTCAGGAGCAAGCCGCATCAGGATCTGATGAATCTGTATAAAAGCGTTATCGGTCTGGCTAAAAGCCACTACGCCGACGACTTTCTAATGACTACCGAAACCAAAGGCAAGGTGCTGCTGTGGAACAACAAAAATTTCCATGCCGCCGAACGCTGGAAGAACGAGCAGATAGACCGGGAAGTCTATGTCATTAGGATGTTCCCGATATACGACGTCAATATCAAATTAAAAAGAAACCTTCACGGCAATCTGTTCAACAACTTCCTGCTGGATACCGAAAAGGGAGAAATCCACCGCTACGATCATCAGATTGACCTCAGCCAAATTCCTGCCGAGGCCAAATTGGAATTATGAAAGCAGGCTGATTACCGGGAACAATGAAGCTCAATCATCATTTTTGTGCGCTGACAAAAAGGCACAGCCCGGTGATTGAGTTCAAGTGATAATAAGTCCACAGGATTTCAGTCAGCTGGACAATATTCAGATTGCCGTTATAAAACTCCTCGTGAATCTTGTTTACGGTATGCAGGAAATGCGCTCCCCAGACCTCTCTGCTGACATCATTGATGATAATGTTGCTAAAACCCACCTCGGATAACAGCTCCCGGTATTCCTCTACCGTTTCTATATGATTTTCAGGACTTGGAAACACAGCGTGCTGCACCAGTCTTTCCCTGGATGTGAACAGCGTATCGGATAAAACCAGGCGCCCTCCGGGCTTGAGAATCCGATACGCATCTTCAAGAAATTTCCTTCGGGTTTCAAAATGAAATGCCGCTTCGATGCACAGAATATTGTCGAAAAAATTATCGTCAAACTTCATGTCAACTGCATTCATAACCTGGGCATTGCATCCCGGCGCATTCTTTCGAACTGATTCCAGCTGTTTTTCCGATATATTGATCGCCCAGACATTCTCGGCCGGATAATGATTCAACAAACGACGCGTTGACGCCCCCATACCGCAAGCCACATCCAGTATGCGCCCTGATTTTTCCGGTATAAAATCAAGCAAGGCGTCTTGCAGCCGCTCGGACGCGCTGTTCTGCGTGGTCGTCGTTTCATCCCAGTAACCGATATTCCTATACTCGGTTCCGCCAAGCAAAATACCCATGATGCCGTCGCGGCTGTAAAACGCCTGGTCATAATAATTATTAATCTGACTCGCCAGGCTGTCCTTGTCGCAACTGCTTTCGGCTAAACTCGGATCGGCATCCTTGCTGCGTGCAAACTCGACATCATCAGGCGACTGACCGACGACTTCCGTCTCAAATGTAAAATTCTTGACCAGCTTGGCTATATCATCCGGCACATAGCCGATCAAATCGATCTGCGCGGAAATACTGTCGAATAATCGTTTTTTTAGCAGCTCTTTCAAGTCATACTGATCAGTCATCGTTCATCCTTTGTTAATTACTTATAAAACAGATTGTCAAAACCAAAAAATTATTGTTTCCAGCACAACACTCAGTAATGCTAGTGAATTAAGCCTATTTCTCTATTCAAAATATAGTTAAAATCGCCCGCTATCGAATATTACAAAACAATGAAATAATCTAAATTATTTTTGCGCACTAATAAACAAACAAGCACCCATTACAGCGTTTGCGTTGTAATAATTCCACAATGTTTCAGTTAACTCGATAATACCAATGTCACCTGAATAAAATTTTTCATGAATCCTGTTAACTGCCCGCAAAAAATGAGTCCCCCAGACATCTTTGCTCTTATCAATAATAACGATAGAGCTAAATCCGGCATCCGAAAGTAACTCATAATATTTTTCGACAGTTTCAATGTGATTCTCAGGACCATGGTACATAGGGAGCTGTGCCAATCTTGCTCTAGAGGTCAAAAGAATATCCGACAAAACCAGATAACCGCCTGATTTTAACACGCGAAAAGACTCTTCAAGAAATTTCTGCCGGGTTTCGAAGTGCATTGCAGCCTCAATACACAAAATACTGTCAAAAAAATCATTATCAAATCCCATGTCAACGGCATTCATAACCTGAGCATTGCAACCGGGTGCATTGCTTCGGGTTGATTCAATCTGTTTTTCCGATATATTGATCGCCCAAATATTCTCAGCCGGGTAATGATTCAGCAAACGGCGCGTTGAAGCCCCCATCCCGCAAGCCACGTCGAGTATTCGCCCTGATTTTTCAGGTATAAAATCGAGCAAAGCATCCTGTAATCTTTCAGATGCTTGGTCCTGGGAAAGAGTGGCCTCGTCCCAGTATCCTATGTTTCGATATTGGGTATCTTGATAAAGACGCCCCATCATCCCGTCGCAATCATAAAACACTTGGTCATAATGACCATTAACCAGTTCGGCAAGTTTTTCCTTATCGGGCTGATTGCTAGCAACGATTGCTCCATTTTCAAATAATCCGGCCTCAAGTCCCACATCATTTGATGCCCGATCAGCATTTTTCGTTTCAAATGTGAAATCTTTAATCAGCTTGGTTATATCATCCGGCACATAACCTATCAAATCGATCTGTGCGGAAATACTGTCGAATAATCGTTTTTTTAGCAGTTCTTTCAGGTCGGTTTGATTTGCGGTCATTATTAAAAGCCTGGTTGGAAAACAACGGCTGATTTATTTTTAATAAGCCGTATTAATTTTATTTGATATTCGGTAAAACGCTGACATACTCACAACTACACCGAACAAAGTCAAGCTGCGCTGAACGACATAAACCGAAACCCTAGCCATATATAAAAGCGTTGATGCATAATACCGGCATGACGCCACGATAAACAAGGAGATAAATATGCAAAGCATTCTGAATACGCAATATTTTAATGAATACTTTACCAACGGTTTCATTGACACCGGTGTTTCCCTGCCCGACGGGCTGCTTGAGGACATGAAAAATCATTATAAAAATGTCGCTGAAGTCCGCAACGACTATCCTCAGTATTTCACTAAAAACGAACATCAGGCTTATCTTGAAGGAAAAATAACCGGTTCTTTGTTCTCCCTGCTCCCCGGACTGGCCAACAAGATGGTCACAAAGCTGTACAGTAAGTCCTACAACAAAGCCATTCATCTTGAGCAAACCTTTATTGAAAAGGTGTGTTCGCATTTATTGCAGCAGAATTGCCAACGTTTTTTTAAGACCCGGTTTATTGTCGCGTCCTACGATATTTACCTGGGTAACGACCATAATCATCGGTCATTCATAGACATCCATTCCGACATACCGAATTTTCATCACTTTTATGAAACCGAGAACGATATAACGGTATACATCCCGCTTATTGACGTTAACGAAGATAACGGCGGTCGCTTAGCCATTCTGCCGGAGTCCAAATGCAAATTAAAAGTTCCGGGAAATGTGCTATTGAGGTTATTCGAGGATGCATTTTTAAATATCCCGGCCTATCTTGATGAAAACGGCTATATCGACAGCGATAAAATCGACGCCGCGGCAATGAAGAATTTTATCAACGGCGCACCCTATAAGGCATTAATGGAGAATTACAAAATCAGTACAAACTTTGTCAGAGATTATTATGCCGACAAGTTTATAAAAAATGACTGGCAAGCAGGCCAAGTTGTTTTATTTAACAACAAAACATTCCATGCGGCCGAGAGTTGGCGTAACCCCGACTATAACCGGGAAATCTATATGATCCGGTTGCTCCCGATCTACGACGCCAAAATTCAATTAAAAAAGACCTTGCACGGCAGCCAATTCAACAAGTATCTGATCGACACGCAAACCGGCAGCATTCAGCTTTATCAAGACAGCGTGGATTTAAGCAAAATTCCACAACAGGAAAAGCTAAAACTCAGGGCTTAAACACCGGCGACCCATGTCTGAAAATTCCGCAGGCATGGCACAGCATAATGGGATAAACGCTACAAAAATATCTGTAACCGCCGGTTCATATAGTCGGCAGACGCCTGCATCAGGTGTTCGCCAATGGCATCGACATGACGATTCCGCCAATCCTCAAGCGATGTACCCTGAACCCATTGGTTAAATGCGCCCAGAGCCGGGCCGGTATGCACCTGATAATCCACACGCTGTTCGCTGCCGCCTTCCAGGGCAAGGCGCATGGTGTGGACAAAGTACCAGCGAAAAATCAACGCCATCATAACCTTTGGGCTGCGTTCCGCTTTTTCAATTTCTTCGGGAAACTGCTGCTGGTAATAGCCTTTTGTTTCCTGATACACCTCGTCAAAACTGCGCCTAAAGTATTTATCCTGTATTTCCTTACGGACCGGGGCGTCGATAAGATCCAGCGAACCGTAATTTCGCCAAAGATCGTAAAGCTTATTGGCCCTGGCAGGAAAAAAAACGCCTTTCTTCATCACCTGAATCTTTGCGCCCAATTCAAACATGTCTCCGGCCGGGGCATAAGCGGTATCCTGAATGTTTATCCCTTGAAGCATGTCCTTGACCCTATCGCTGGTTCCTGCCTCCACGGTGCACTGGTTAATCGAGCCGGTGACAATAAAATCAGCGCCCAACATAAACGCGCATGCGGCCGACTCAGGGGTACCGATGCCTCCGGCAGCACCTACCCTGACCGGTTTCCGGTACTGATATTGTTGTTGCAGACCGTCCCGCAAACGGATAATGGTCGGCAGTAGAACCGAGGCAACGCCCATATCGGTATGTCCACCGGAATCCGATTCCACGCAGACATCCGAAGCGACCGGCAACCGCCCGGATAAGGCCGCCTCCTGTTCCGAAATCCGGCCTTCTTCGAGCAGACGACTGACGATCTGTTCCGGCGCCGGAGCCAGAAAAAGCTGCGCCACCTCGGGCCGTGAAACTTTGGCGATCACCCTGTTCGGGACAATCAAACATCCCTGAGCGTCAGTACTTACCCCCTTCAACCTATACTTGACCAGCGCCGGCGTAATCTGCATATAGGCGGATGCTTCGATATTATGTACGCCGTAACGCAGAAACAGATCCACCGTATCCATTTCCTGTTTCGGCCGGGACAGGTCGGATAACAAATTCATTCCGTAGGCTTCTCCGTGGCACAAAACCTGCTGGATATGCGCAATTGCCGCTTCAACCACTTGCAACGACATGCCGCCGGTACCGTAAAAACCGAGATAACCGGCCTGGCCCATTCGAATCACCAGCTCTTTGGAAGCAATAGCTTTGGCCATTGCACCGGCCACATAGGCATTACGCAGACCGTAATCCTGTTTAAATTGCTCGGAACCTAATTTTTCAACTGTAATCATGGCGCTACATTTATCTGGTTTTTGATTGCAGGTCAATCGGGAAAAAATTTTAAAACAATAAATTCGACTACACCAAAAACAACCTTGATGCCGCACAATCATTATGCTAGTCTCTGCGAAACAATAACAAACAAGGAGACACTATCGTGACAACTAAACAACCAGCCGTATCAAACGCAGCTCAATCTGAAGACACCGAAACTTCCCGCGAGAAGGCCGCCAATCTTGTTATCAGCAAATACACCGGCTGGGCGGCAGGATCCGGGGCTATTCCATTCCCTTTCTGGGACGTGGCGGCCATTGCAGCCATTGAAATAAAAATGGTCAATGAGTTGTTGGATATCTACGAGAAACCTTTTTCCGAATCGAAAACCCGCTCAATTCTCACCATTCTGATCGGCAGCCTTTCGCCTCAACTGCTGGTCGGAGCAACTGCCGTCACACTGTTCAAAGTAGTACCGGGCATTGGTTCTGTGCTGGCGTCGTTGAGCATGCCCATGCTTGCAGCAGCATCCGCCTATGCCGTTGGCAAAGTCATGGTCAATCACCTGAAAAATGGCGGCGACCTGTCTAATTTTGACCCCAAAGCTAAAATAGATGATTTCAAAGCTGCTTTTGACGAAGGCAAGAAAAAAGCCGATCCAGCGGCGACATAAATCCTAGTTGCATTCAAAACCTTTCAGGAGCGTTG
Source organism: Methylobacter sp. Wu8 (assembly GCF_036440755.1). Classification (NCBI taxonomy): domain Bacteria; kingdom Pseudomonadati; phylum Pseudomonadota; class Gammaproteobacteria; order Methylococcales; family Methylococcaceae; genus Methylobacter; species Methylobacter sp. Wu8. Next base: position 38,230 of record NZ_JAZGVT010000061.1, read on the forward strand.
TCGTTTAATAACGAGACCCAAAGATGCCATTTTTTTATTTTTTAATGTACCTGCTTTTATGCATGGTTATCGGCCTGGCCGGAAGGAAACAGCCGTTAGGTTTTAACGGCCTGTTTCTGCTTTCTTTCTTCCTGTCCCCGGTCGTCGGGATTATTCTGCTTATTTTGCTTTCGACTTTTAAGGCCGAACATTCGCAATCGAAATAAATCTTTACCGGACAGCAAAATACAAACTTCAACCCAGTGAATCTAGTTCATACTTTTCTGAATGAAACCGATGCCCCAAAGGGGAAAATCGCGTTTTATTCAATCCTGGCCGGACTAAGCAACGTTTTACTTCTGGCAATCCTCAACACCTCTGCAGAACACGCATCGAACAGTGAATTCAGACTGATAGGCGTGGCTTTTTTTGCGGTTTGCCTGCTCATTTACATACTCTCCCAAAAGTATGTGTGGCGGACGGGAACAGAGCTTGGCGAAAGCCTGATAGAGGCTATCCGCATTCGGATCTTTAATAAAATCTCCGGCTGTAATTTTGAAAACCTTGAAAAAATAGGCCAGGCGGAACTGTATACCGCCATTAACCAGCACACCTATACCCTGTCGCTGTCTTCATTGCCGATTATTGTCTCGCTACAAAGCCTGGTCATCATCACATTTACCACGCTGTATCTGGCCTATCTCTCACTGGCGGCATTTTGCCTGACTTTAGTATTTATTCTGATCGCCGCCTGGATGTCTTACAAAAGAAGCCAGAAAACCAATAAAGTTCTTGATATTGCGATTGCAAGCGAGCAAAACGTCTACTATTCGCTATCCGACTTACTCGAAGGTTTTAAGGAAATAAAGCTGAACCACGACCGCGAACAGGACTTGCTCCGTTCCGCCGGCATCCTGGCAGGACGGGCCAAGGACAACCGGATTCGCGCCAATCTGGATATGGCGATCAACTTTATCGCTATACAGAGTTCGTTTTATTTTTTAATGGCGGTACTGGTTTTCCTGGTTCCCCAACTGAGCATTGCCGCCTACCCTGACACGGTTATTAAGATCGTTACCGCCGGACTGTTTTTAATGGGGCCGGTAAGCAATGTTTTCGCCTGGATGCCGACTTTTACCAATGCAGAAAAGTCCTTATCGCTGATTTTCAAGACGGAAGCATTACTGGACAAGCATCAGGAGCTGTTAAAAAAAGACTGCGTCCTGTTCCCTGCATTTGAAAAGCTGTCGCTACAAAAAATCCGTCATCAATATCGCGACGAGTTCGACGCTGTCAATTTTTCAACCGGTCCGATCGATTTACACGTCCGGCATAATGAAATCCTGTTCCTTACCGGCGGCAACGGCTCCGGCAAATCCACGCTGATCAAACTTTTGCTCGGACTGTATCAACCCTGCGACGGACAAATACGCCTTAACGATACGCTGATTTCGGCAGCCAACATCTTCGCCTACCGCAACATGTTTACCGCGATTCTTGCCGATTACCACCTGTTCTCACGCACCTACGGCATTCATGAAATCGATCAACAGCGCGTCGATGACTTGCTCAAGCGCATGGGCTTAAAAGAAAAAACCGGCTTGATCAATGGCGAGTTCGACACCCTTAACCTGTCCACCGGACAGAAAAAGCGTCTGGCGCTGATCATTTCGATACTCGAAGACAGACCGGTGATGGTTTTTGACGAATGGGCCGCGGACCAGGATCCCCAATTTCGCAAGATTTTTTACCATGAAATCCTGCCCGAACTAAAAGCTAACGGTAAAACCATTATTGCCGTTACTCACGATGAAAAATACTTCGACTGCTGCGACCGGCACTTCCATATGGAAGAAGGCTTGATCGCCGAAGTAACCCATTCCAGGAAAAAATAAACCATGTTTAACAAAATAACTAACTGGCTTGAAACTCATCGTCTTGAAATAGCAATCGCGCTGCTCTTAGCCGCACTGCTGTTTCTGTCCGCCCTGCCCATGATGCTGATCAGCATCGATTCAGGATATAAAGGCGTTCTGTGGCGCCGTTTTTTCGGCGGCACAGAAATGGAGCGCAGCTACGGGGAAGGCACGACGCTGATCTTCCCGTGGGACAAAATGACAATCTATGACACACGACAACAAAGGGAAACCGTTGTGTTCAACACCATCAGCAAAAACGGCCTTAGCGTCCTGGTTGAAGCATCCATTCGTTTTCGCCCCTTAGAAAACTATCTGCCCGAATTGCACCGATATATCGGCCCGGACTATATCAATATATTGTTGATACCGGAAATGGGCAGCCATGTGCGTAACGTTATCGGTCAATATGAACCGGAAGAACTCTACTCCGTGAAGCGAACATTGATCGAAGAGCAAATTCAACAAAGCATCAAAAACGGACTCGGCACCTCAAACACAAATGAATCAGCCGGCCACTATATCTTCGTTGACGAAATTTTAATTCGCGATATCACGCTTCCTGAAACCGTGCGTAATTCGATTGAACAGAAAGAACAGTCCAAACAGGTCGCGTTAGCTTATGAATTCAGGCTGCTGGCCGAAGAAAAGGAAAAACTGCGCAAAAAGATTGAAGCCGAAGGCATCCGCGACTTCCAGAGCACCATTACCGACGGCATATCCCAAAAATACCTGACTTGGCAAGGCATCAATGCAACGGTCGAGCTGGCAAAATCAAATAACTCCAAAGTCGTTGTCATCGGTTCAGGAAAAAGCGGCCTGCCGATCATACTGGGCAGCGACTATACTGCCGGGCCGGCGGATAAAGCGGATAAATCCGACAAGGCGGACGCGAATAAACAATAGACGCCGGATCAGGCCAGCATCGGCAATCTCCCCCGAATCGCCTTGATATTTTCATTGTCATTACCAAACGGCGTCATAATCGGCATAACCCGGTTATGTAGGCTTGCCGGCAGGTTGTATTTTGTAAACGTCGCCATATTCCCGGACGGCCCTATATCCAGATAAACCGCCTGCGGATTGTTGCGCTGGAATTCAGCCAACGCCTGCCTAAATTCAATCGGTTGCCGTATCACACGCCACCAGTACGCCGGCGAAAACCTTTCCTCCACTTCATCTCCGCCCGTTGACGCAGCGCAGGAAACAACCGGTATTTTGGCGGAACGATAAACGCTGCCCGCAAACATCGTGCTAAAGGTATCCTTAGCCGCCTCTACCAACGATGAATGAAAAGCCACGGAAACCGGCAAAAGCTGATGAGGAATATCCTGCCGCCTGAGTTGCCCTGCAATTTGCAGGATTTTGCTTCTGAACCCGGACACGACAAAACACCTGTCAAAATTAACCCCGGCCAGTTCGCAACCGTCTGAAAACGCAGGGTTGGTTTGAAAAGTATCGACATCATCGATAACGGCCAGCATCGCGCCGCCGCTGCAATGCGAATCGAATAACCGGGCCTGCTTGATAATATCAAACAGCATGACCTCGACATCGGCGACATCCGCCAACGCAGCCGCCACAAACTCGCCCAGACTCGCGCCGAACAGATAATCCGGGGCCGGCAAATTCTCGGCCAGAAGCGTTTGAGCCAGCGAGTACTGCACCATAAAAAGCGCCGGGTGCGTATACAAGATCTGTTCAAAAGGCTGGCTTAGAGACTGCTTTTCGTCATACAGCATTTCAACGATCGACTGCCCGACATAATTGGCGGCAACCTGATCCAGCCTGTCCATCCAGAACCTGAACGCCTCGTTCGTGTTATAAAGCGCGCTGCCCATCTGGAAATACTGGGCGCCTTGCCCGGAAAACATCCAGACGATAGGCTTTAATTGTTCAGCTCGAGTATCCTCAGTCATTTATCACCTGTTTCAGACATCCAATGGCGCAACGATGACTCTACTCATCCCTGGCAAACCGGAAATAACGACAGTGTACGCAAATCGCAGGCACGGCGACAACCTATAGTTAGATTCAGAATTAATTGTTATACTCGATTAAACGCTGCACCTGCTTGTTACCCCAATTAATGGTCACATAAAAAAATGAAAACTTACCTGTTTCCCGGCCAAGGCTCGCAACATATCGGTATGGGCGAAAACCTGTTCGATACATTCCCTGACATGACCGCAACAGCGGATGCAATTCTGGGCTATTCCATCAAGGAGCTTTGCCTTCAAGACCCGAACCGGCAACTGGGCCGGACACAATACACCCAGCCCGCACTCTATGTTGTCAACGCCCTCGCCTACCGGCAGCAGCTAAAAGACACCGGGGAACACCCGGACTTTGTCGCAGGCCACAGCCTGGGGGAATATAACGCGCTGGAAAGCGCTGGTGTAATCCGCTTTGAAGACGGCCTTAAACTGGTCAAAAAACGCGGCGAACTGATGAGTACAGCGCCTAAAGGCGCAATGGCGGCTATCATCGGCCTGACCTCAGACAAAATCAGCGACATACTAGCCGATAACGGACTCACGTCCATCGACATCGCCAACTATAACGCCCCCACCCAAACCATCATATCCGGGCTGGAAGCGGATATTCAAAATGCGCAAACCTATTTCGAACAGGAACAGGCCATGTTTATCCCGCTGAATGTCAGCGGCGCATTTCATTCCCGCTATATGCAACCGGTACAGAACGAATTCAGCCAATTCCTGAACAACTTCACGTTTGCTGCGCCGAAAATTCCGGTCATTGCCAATATCCACGCCCAGCCCTATCAAGCCGACAACATCGCCCGGAATCTGGCGGATCAATTGACCCACTCAGTGCGCTGGCTGGACAGCATGCACTATCTGCTGCAACAAGGCGACATGGACTTTCTTGAGCTTGGCCCCGGCGATGTACTGAGCAAACTGATCAGAAGCATCAAAAGCCAGTTCAAACCGAATACCGTAGCGCAAAGCAGCCAACCCAGCCCTGCGCCGAAATCCGCCGACAACCAAACCACTACCCAGCCCGATAGAAAACAAGACTTAAAAACGCCGCAACAACGGGCAATCGACTGGAACCGGTCATACCCCATCGGCACACAGGTTAACGCAAAAGGCTACGACGAAATACTGACAACCAAAACCCAGGCTGTGATCCTGTTCGGACACCGCGCCGCAATCTACATGCAAGGCTATAACGGCTATTTTGCGCTGGATGAGGTCGAGCCGGTCAAGCATGCCGCCACGCCTGCATAACCCGATACAACTGACGATTTTTATTGTTCTTCCTCTTTCCAGCCAATAACACAACTGCACACTCAATTTCAGGACTCTAAGTAAATGTCGAGAGTAAAAGACAAAATTGCGCTCATTACCGGCGGAAGCCGCGGGATTGGCGCCGGAACGGCCAGACTGCTGGCCAGTGAAGGCGCTTTCGTCATTATCGTCGATATTCTTGACGATCTGGGACAGGCTGTGGCGGAGAGTATCGGTAGCCAAGCCTGCTATTACCATCTGGATGTTTCCCGTGAAGCGGATTGGCAGGCGGTTTGCGACGTCATCCGCCAACAGCATGGGCGTTTGGACATCCTGTTTAACAATGCCGGGATTTCCGGCTTCGAGGAAGAATTCGGCCAGCGACCGCAGGATGTCGAGCACATGTCGCTCGAAGACTGGCATACGATACATGCCGTCAACATGGACGGCGTATTTTTAGGCTGCAAATACGGTATTCAATTAATGAAAGCGCAGGGTGGCTCCATTATCAATATGTCGTCACGCTCCGGCATGGTCGGGATGGCGCAAACGGCGGCCTATTGCTCAAGCAAAGGCGCGGTGCGTAATTTAACCAAAAGCGTGGCGATTTATTGCGCCCAATACGGCTATAAAATCCGCTGCAATTCGCTGCATCCAGGCGCGATCTACACGCCTATCTGGGATAGTGTCATGGGCGACACGCCGGAACAAAGAGCGGAAACGCTGAATTTTATCAAAAGAGGCATTCCGCTGAACGAAATGGGAACGCCGCTTGATGTCGCCTACAATGTTTTATATCTGGCTTCCGACGAGTCCCGGTATGTAACCGGCTCGGAAATGGTGCTCGATGGCGGCATTATGGCGGGCAGCACTGCCACATTGCAGCATACGGATGAAAAAAACTAGGATTGCCCACCGGTTAAACAAACACCTTCCATATCCCCCTTTTTCCGCCAATCTGCCAATATTTGGAAAAACGCCTCCGAGCCGCCGCCATAAAAACCGGCTATTTTGGCGGTTTTACCCTCGCCGGGTTTGCCTTCGTTATTGTAATAACCGGGGGTGCATTCCTGATAATATTTCATACCGGCGGCCGCAAAACTGTTGATGACATCAACCCATTGATCCTCCGCTTCTTGGTTCACTTCAACGGCCTGCATGTTTTGCTTTTTTACCTCGCCGAGGATGTAGGCGATATGGGCGCTTTGCTCATAGAGCATATGCGTGTAGTTGGCGGTATACCCGCCTTGGGTCATGCCCAGAAAAAAACAATTTGGAAAATGACGGGTCTGAATGCCATGCAGCGTGCGCATGCCGTCTGCCCATTTTTCGGTCAGCGTCAAACCGTCCCGCCCATAGACTTCAAAGCCTGATCGTCTGGGATAAGCGGTTCCCACCTCAAAACCCGTGGCGAAAACCAGGCAATCCAGATCATAACTCTGATCGCCGACAATGGCCGCTGTTTCGGTAAGTTGCGCCACGCCTTTGCCCTGGGTATCCACCAGCTTGACATTCGGACGGTTAAAAACCTGAAGATACTCGTCATTAAAACAGGGGCGTTTGCAAAATAAGCGGTACCACGGTTTAAGCGCGGCGGCTGTTTCGGGGTCGGTTACGATACTGTCGATACGCGCCCTGACCTGTTCCATCTGTTCAAAATCAAGCATTTCGGACAGTTTTTCCATGTCTTCCGCAGCCGGCTGTTCCCGATAAAGATGTTCGGGGAGCTTGCTTAAGTTACGCATGATGTTAGTCAAACCGTCATTAACCTGGTCCTCGTCCTGGCCGATGCCGGAGGTAACCCGGTTAAAATTTTGCATGCGCGCCTGCTGCCAGCCCGGACTCAACGTTGTCGCCCATTCAGAGTCGGTGGCTTTATTATCGCGCACGAGGACCGAAGAAGGCGTGCGCTGGAAAACATACAATTGCCCGGCGGATGCTGCAAGATAGGGAATACACTGAATGCTGGTGGCCCCCGTTCCGATGATGCCGACCCGTTTATCATGCAGTTTGTCCAGCTTGCCGCAGGCATCGCCGCCCGTATAGCCATAGTCCCAGCGGCTGGTATGAAACATCTTGCCTTGAAAAGTCTCAATACCCGCTATACCGGGCAATTTAGGCTGGCTGAGCGGACCGTCAGCGAGACAGATAAAGCGCGCTTTCATGCTATCCCCACGGTCAGTCGAGACGATCCAGCGTAATAAGGCCTCGTTCCAGCGCAGCTCGGCCACTGAGGTATGAAAACAGGCCTTATCATAAAGCCGGTAATGTTCAGCAATGGCGCGGGAGTGGGCAAAAATTTCCGGCGCATTGCTGTATTTCTGTTTGGGGATATAGCCGATTTCTTCAAGTAACGGCAGGTAAATATAGGATTCAATATCGCATTGCGCGCCCGGATAACGATTCCAGTACCACGTACCGCCAAAATCGCCGCCGCGCTCGACAATGCGGACATCCTCAATGCCCGCCTCCTTCAGCCGGGCCGCCGCCAACAAGCCGCTAAAGCCGCCGCCGACAATCAATACCTCCACTTCATCATGCAGCGGTTCGCGAGCCTGAACCGGCGTATAAGGATCTTCCTGAAAACGGGCGTACCGGCCATCTATTTTTATATATTGATCGTTACCTTCCTGACGCAGGCGTTTATCCCGCTCTTCGCGGTACTTCGACCGCAATTCATCGGGATTAAATCGCGGCTGTTTTGCTTCTTGGTTATTTTTCATCGGTAAACTCGCCAAACGGATAACTCTTAAGCTACGAATCTGCCTAAGAACATGTATAGCAATTACCATGAAGAGCATGAAGGACATGAAGATTTAAATCCTCCGTGCCCTTCATGCTCTTCATGGTTTAAAAATAAAACGGGCTCAAGTTATTCTATGAATGCCCGGCTCCGTTTAATAAATCCAGGTCAGGACTAAAGTTGAAGTTAAGCGGCCGAATATCTCCCGCACATTCCGGGAAAAGATGTTCTATTTTTTTCCTCTGCCGTTCAGGCCACTGAACCATAAGCAGATCGTTCGGGACACTGCACCCATCGAATTCCCTCTCCCGCATGAAAATACTTTTTATTCTGGCCTGCATGCCGGCAGGCAGGTCGGAAAAATCAGGATTGAAGTTGAGGCTTAACAATGTTCTGTTTTCATTCGACGTATTGGCGTAGGCGCTGTGCAATAAACGCGTATCCTTGACGACAACATCGCCCGGTTGAACCTCGATTGCCACCTCCCCTTCCCACGATTGATAAAGCGGGTGCTCGGGGTTCTCCACTCTGGATATAGATGAACCGTATACCGCCGGGACTTCATGAATCGGGTGCTTTTGATGATGACTGCCGGGTATAACCCGAAGGCTGCCATTGTCGGGCGAAGTCGGGGAAAGATAAATCATCATGTTGACCTGGGGAATCCGGTCAGTATAGGAAAGCGGATCATCCCAGCCCCACCAGTCATGATGCCAGAACAGGGGCGGACTGGCGGGCGGTTTGCTGATAATAGAACCGCTGCTGAACACATGGCCGCCTAAATCCAGATCGTCAAAAAGCGCCGCCAACGCCTCGTGGCCGATGATTTCGGAAAAATCGGGATAGTCCGATATATCGACCAGACAACCCTGGGACTTGAACTGGGAGCGATGGTTTTCAGAAACATGCTCCAGCGCCTTATCGCACCATTGGCCGATTTTTTCGATCATGGACTGATCAAATAGGCTCCGAACAATACAATAACCCTGCCGTTCCAGCTTTTCCCTGTTTGTTGATTTCATTATTTATCCCCCTGTAAAACACACGATGTAGTTGCCGTCTCAAAGAAACGCCTCAGCAGTAGTTAGACGTCAACCGTTTAAGATAGGTCAGGGACTCCCTGACCACCGAATAGTCCACACCAAAATCGACCAGACAGGCGATTTCATCGACGCCGGCCGCTATCGCCTGATCGACAATATCCCGGCCGTCTTCGACGGTGCCGAAAATTGCGCCGGTTTTAAAGTAACGCTGGTAGGCGTATTCCAGCATCTTGCCTTTTTCCGCCTCGTTAAGCGGGGTACCGCCGTTTTGATCGACGGCCGCTTTCAGGTGCGCATCCAGCGAGCTTTTTATGTAATCCTTAAAAGGCGCTTCCACGGCCTGTTGCACCTGCGCCCTGTCCCCCAGCATCAAGGTATGCAGCATTAATGTGATAACCCCTTGCTCCGGGTCAAGCCCCGCCTCCTGCCGGGCGTTTCTGTACAACGCAATCTTTTTTTGCATCGCATCCAGGTTGTTGCCGTACAGCATCGTAAAAATGTTATAGCCCTGTCTGCCCGCGTGAATAAAACCCTCATCATTCTGCGTAACCAGCAGCCAGACCTTCAGTTCCGGTTGCAGCGGACGGGGATAGACCGCAATCGGTATCTGTTCGCCGCCGGGCCCGGCAAACGGCACGGTTTCGCCGCGCCACAGCTTTTGCACGATCGGAATGGCTTCGCTGCATATTTGCCGCCGGTTCTCGTAGTTTTCCGGCGACAGGATAAAATCGGGCTTGTTCCAGCCGGAGCCGAAGCCCAGGTCGACACGGCCTTGCGACAGCACATCGTTCATCGCCCACCATTCGACCACTTCAGCCGGGTGATGCAACGGCAGCGAAATACCGGCGGTTCTAAAGCGGATGCGTGTCGTCTGGGGTATTAAATGCGCCGCCATAATCGCGGAGTTGGCGTAAATGGAGCCGAATTCATGAAAGTGCCGCTCAGGCAGATAAACCGCCTCAAAGCCTTCCCTGTCCGCAAACAGCGTTATGTCCCGCATGAACGCGTATTTTTCCGCATCGGAAATATTTTTCCGCACATCCGAAAAAAACAGGAAACTGAAACTGATGTCTGTTTTCGTCGGTTTCGGCACGGCAGGCTGAATGCCCAGCAGCTGTTCTATCGTTTGTGTCATGGTGTGTTTTTATTGCAATAGGGACTTGCTGTTCTGCGCCGTTAAATGCCTGGACAGCGTTTCGACCGTGGAAAAATCGATCAGCCATTGCGGTTGCACCGGCTGTTTCAGTCTTTTCTCCAGCCGGGTCGCCAGCACCATCGCCGAGATCGAATCCAGCCCGTAATTCTGGAACGGCTGGGTAGAGTCGAAACTCTTCAGTTTCAGCACTTCCAGCACGGTATTTGTGATCACCTGCGCCATATCAACCGGTTGTTCCTGCGCTGCCGGTTGCGCTACCCCGGCAAACAGCAGCTTGTGTATCCGGTGTATCAGGTTCGGTTCCAGATGTTTGATCCGGTCCAGGCTGATCACGTCGGTGATCCTGTAGACCGGCACCTCAAGACCCGAGCGTTTTTCAGCTTCCCATTGATCCAGATGATGCAGGATTGAATTTTCCGGGACGGTTTCAACAGGCGCTTCGGGCTTGGCCGCCACAGCCTGTTTTCCGGCTTCAACGGCATTGAGGTTCGCATACAGCAATTGCGGCCTGACCTGCTCAAACTGCTGCCGGTCGAGATAGCCGATAAACACCCTGCTGCCCCCCGTGCAGGCCATCGCCTGTTCAAACAGCACCCGGCCTTCCTGGTTGGAAAATGTCCGTATGCCGAGCCGGTGGAAATTCTCTTCTATCGCCGCAACTCTTTCACCGGCAATCCGGGTGATGGCTCCGCACTGGTTCCAGTCCGACCAGATGATGGTTTTGTAACACGTATGGTTGTTTTGATGGTGCTGATAAGCGCTGAAAAAATCGACAAACGAATTGGCCATCGCATAGTCGCCGGCACCGCGGGCCAGATGCGGCATAAGCCCCGTCATCGACGAAAACGATATGAAAAAGTCCGGCGCATCCGCCTTGAAAAGCGCATGCAGGTTTTCCAGGCCGCTGACTTTAGGTTCCCACACCTGCTTCATCCGCTCCAGATTTTTGCTGACAAATCCGGGGGTGTCTGAATCGGAATAAACGCCCGCACTGTGAATAACCCCTCTGATCGGCCCCAGTTTGGCGCGGATTTTTTTGAAATAACGCTTCAACGCGTGCTGACCGGTCAACGAACCGGTATAAATGTGAAGATGCTCAACCGCCTTGTCCAGCTCAATCAGCTCGAGCAGTTTATTTTTGATATACGGAGACAGGCCGTCGTTATTGACCGCCTTCGACCACGACTCCCGTGGCGGAAGTTGTGTAATCCCCATCAACACCAGCTTGTTGCAGCCTTTGGCGGCAAGATACTTGGCAATTTCCAGCCCGACGCCGTTGGTTCCGCCGCTGATCACATAAACGCCGTCCTGCGCAATCGGCAATGCCTCTCCGGCTCCAGCTTCGACGGCCGATAGGACAGGCGCAAAACGCTGCCCGTCACGGTAGCACAGTTCAGTTTCCTGCAATTCGGCGTCAAACTCCTGCATGATGATTTGCCTTAATTGTCCGGGCCGGTCATAAGCTGTTTGGTCAATATCGATAAACCGGGCGCTGACATGCGGATAATCCGCGCTGAGCATTTTGACCAGACCGGCAAACTTGGCGCCCGCGAGGCTCATCTGCTTGCACTGAAAATGCTGCAAACCCTTGGTGAAATACAAAATCGCAATGTCGTTATAAGTGCCGATGAGGGTTTGATAGAAAACGGTCTTGCCCGGATTGTCGGCATCGCTGTCTTTGGCCGTATCGTAAAGATCGCTCAAATCGATAATGTGGCTAATGTTATCGTACTGGTCGATCAGGATGTGGGCGCTGATTCTGACCGATTCGGCATCCTTGTAGTTGATCGAATTCTGGATCTGGCTGGGCAGAACGCTGTTGTCGCCGATCAAAATGACTTTGTTAAAGTCTTCCGGTTCAAGCAGTTTCCGGGCAATTTGCAGGGACTCATGGTTAACCAGAATCAGCACCGTGCCGCGATCGGCCGGGTGCGTCACCGGTTGCGGCTGTTTTTCCCGCCATTCCTTGTTAATCAGGCAGATATGCTCCGCGACCTGTTCGGCGCAGCCGTTCCGAGCCAGACGCTGCCCGGCGGCATAATGGATTTGGCTCAACCTGCTGAACGGTTCGGTCTGCGCGCCGAAAGCCAGCCATTCCCTAAACAGGCGCTGCATTGCCGCGTTCAGGTCGCCGCAATCATCCTGAGTAACCAGCACACAGCGCGACTGTTCCGGTTTGACGGCTTTGCTGATCAAGTCTGCCAGCCGGTCGGCCGCAACCGGGTCGGCCTGGATAAAAAATACGATGTCCACGGGGCTGCCGCCGCTTTGCCCGGATAACATTTTCAGGCATTGCACAATCGCCGGGGTATCGGTCGGCTGTGTTCCCACGCCGCCTAGAAACAACAAACAATCGGGCCGTTTCGCTGCCAGCCCGTCGTTGATTTCACTGACGGCGTAATAACTCACATTCGAGGAATCATCGAGGCCGGACGCCTGTTTCAGTTGCATCAGCAGGTTGTTGAATGCCCGGCGTTCGCCGTCATCGGCGTAGATAACGGCAAGCTGTTTACCCTGATAATGCTGCAAGCTGTTTTGCCAATCAATCGTGTCCGGCAACTCGCTGCCGCGCCACAGCTCGCTATCTATCACCGGTGTTTCGCTGCTGCGGCAGGGCTTGCTCTCAACGGTGTCGTCTTCAACGGCTTCGGTTTCCGGTATCCAGTAATGTTCGCGGGCAAACGGATAGGTCGGCAAACCGTGCTTTCGCCGCGCCTGTCCGGGCCGGTATAACGGCGACCAGTCGACCGTTTCGCCGACAACCCAGCGTTCAGCCAATTGCCGTAGCTGCTGCGTTGTAGCTTCCCCTTGAATTGTGCCATCGGCAGCTGCGGCCTTTTTGCCGACTTCACCGGCAACACAATCCTGATCGCTTGCGCCGGTCGACGCGTAGTTTGATAACCTTGTTCTTAATTCGTCAGCCGTGTTCGCGACAACCGCCAGACGATGATTCAGCGCCACCCTGCCGACCTGAAAGGTATAGGCCATATCGCTCAGGTTGATTTCCCGGCTGTTGTATTGATCGGCCAGATAGTCGCTGACCGCCTGCGCATAAACCGCCAATTGCTGCCCGCTTTTTGCCGACAACACCAACAGCACCGGCGTATCCGCTGCAACTGCGGCCGCAACCTGCGGTAAAGGCTCTTCCAGCACGATATGGGCGTTGGTGCCGCTAAAACCGAATGAGCTGACTGCGACATGACGCTTTTGCCCTGTGGGCGCGTCCCACGGTTTGCACTGCGTATTCACGTAGAACGGGCTGTCCTCTAAATCGATATGCTCGTTCAGTTCCTGATAATTGATGGTTGGCGGCAATTGTCGGTGTTGCAGGGCCAGCACCGATTTGATCACGCCGGAAACACCGGCGGCAGTGGCAAGATGCCCGATATTGCTTTTTACCGAACCCAGCGCGCAAAAATGCTTCCGGTCGGTAAACTGGCGGAATGATTCGCGCAACGCGTCCACTTCAATCGGGTCGCCAAGCTTGGTCGCCGTGCCGTGCGCTTCAATCAGCTGGATATGCTCCGGGTTGATGCCGAATTTTTTGTAAATACCGGTTTCCAGACGGGTTTGCGATTCCTGATTCGGCGCGGTAATGCCGTTGCTTTTACCGTCCTGGTTGACGCCCCAGCCGCGAATCACGCCGTAAATATCATCGCCGTCCTGCTCGGCCTGCTCCAACCGTTTCAGCAACAGCACGCCTACGCCTTCTCCGGGGACAAAACCGTTTGCGCGCTGGTCGAAGCTATAACAGCGCCCGTCCGGCGACAGCATGCCGGCCTTGCTCATTTTGACATGAATCTCCGGGCCGTTGATCACATACACGCCACCGGCCAACGCCAGGTCGCTATGCCCCAGCACCAGGCTGTCGCATGCGCCAGCCAACGCGACCAGAGACGAGGAACAGGCGGTATCGATGGACAGACAGGGGCCTTGCAGATTCAGGAAGTACGCGATACGCGCGGGCAGTATCGAGACCGACTCGCCCATCAGCGCCTGCGCGCACTGCGCCTGACCGGCCATCAGCTGGCTGTAATCGCTGACCGTGCAACCGACAAACACGCCACACGAACTTCCCGACAGATCGGACGGGTTGTAACCAGCGTCTTCAATGCAACTCCAGCTGGTCTGCAGGAACAAACGCTGCTGCGGGTCCATGTACTCCGCTTCCGACGGCGAAATATTGAAAAACAGCGGATCGAACACATCGACATCATCGAGCAGACCCATGCGCTTGCATACCGTCTTACCGGGCGCATTCCTGTCAGGATCGTAATATTCGTCAACCGACCAGCGCGTGGACGGAATGTCCGAAATACACTCGCGCCCCTGCACCAGATTCCGCCAGAATTGCGTCACGTTATCGGCTTTAGGGAACTGCCCGGCCATACCGATAATGGCAATCGACTGGGTTGCGCTATTTTGATTGCGGTTTTGCTGCAGCTCGGACTGCGCCGCGCCCTCGGCTCGAACGGGCGGCACAGTGACTGGTTCCTGCTCGACGGGTTGCCGATCAGCGGAGCCCGCCAATGCAAACGAACAAACCAGAACCGGTTCGGTTACTTGTTTACGGGGCTGCGCCGCCATTGCCGCAGCAACTGCCTGTTGAGGCTGTTCCTGATTTTGGAACTGGCCCTGTTGGCTTCCCGACTTCAACAGGTACTGGTAAAACTCGGCCAAGGTCGGATAGCTGTAGACCTTGGTTGCGCCGATGGATAAGCCATAGCGTTTGTTGATCGCTCTGATCCAGGTGACCGCGGTAATCGAATCCAGCCCCATGTCGATAAACTTCATGTCATCGTCGAGCGACTCAGGACTCATCAACAGCTCCCTGGCCAGGGTTTCTCTGAGCCATGCCAGCAGTTGGTCGCCGTTTTCCTGAACCGTTCCGCTATCGATAACGGTATCAATACAAGGCGACGGTTGCGTGTATTCCATTTGGGACAGCACAAACTCAGTGAACCGGGTTAAGGTCGGGTAACTGTAGACTTTGGTTGCGCCTATCGACGAACCGAACTGTTTATTGATCTTTCTGATCCAGGTGACTGCGGTAATCGAGTCCAAGCCCATGTCGATAAAGGCCGTCTCATCGTCGACCTGTTCCCGCTGCATTTGCAGCTCCTCGGCCAGACTTTGCCTCAGGCTTTCAAGCACCTGCTGCGGCGACTGGTGGCTAGATGCTCGCGCGCCGCTCATTGGCGATTGCGCCGGATCGTCTTGCGCGGCGGCCTCATTGAAATGGCGGTTGATGTTATCGATGACGTCCTGATTGCCGACGAAGGTCTTGTCGTGCATCGCCAGTTCCCGAGCAAAAACGTCCGGCAAGCGCTGCCGGATCGACTCGCTGCGCCGGTTCTTTTGCCGCACAAGCTGATCTCTGGTCGACAACGCCAGATGGTTGGCCAGCGCCAGTGCGTAATCGAACACCTCTCTGCGTGGCATGACCGGCATAGCCATGCCCCGCCGCTTTAACTCCCGGCCCTGAAACTCCCGGGCGGTTAGTAAAACTTCCCGGCTTAAATCGTGGCCCAGCCGCTCCGGGAAGATCAGCGTCGAACCCGCGCCCGGCGTAAAACCATAGAGCATATACGGACTCTGATAGACGCTTTCCTCGCTGTAAACCGCCCAATCGCAGAACAACCCCATCGCCCATCCTGCCCCGATCGCGTGTCCCTGCATCGCCGCAATCACCGGAATCTCGCAGGCAAGCGGCATGCTGTAGCTCTGTTCGTCGGTAAACCGGGCGCTGCCGTTCTGGATGGCCAGCAAGCCCTGCTTGGTGCCGCCGCAGGCAAAATAATTATCGTAACCGGTCAGCACCACGGCCTTGTAGCCGGGCGTGTTGTTGATATGCTCAAAGGCCTCAATGACGCCGCTGACAAACTCCGGCGAAAAGGTGTTTTTGCTGGATCGGTCGCACAGATTCACCACCACCACGCCGTTGCGGTACTTTTTCAGCGTAACTACATCGGAATCGAGCTTGACCGGCTCCGGCGTTTCCGCGCCAAAAGTTGCGCGGCCCGGAGACCAGACAAACCCGGCATCCGGCCTGTTCGTATCAGCCTGCCCTGGCACTCCGGCTACCGGCGTGAACGGAGCGGCAAGGTTTCCAGTCAACTGCCTGGTTCGTGAGGATAAATGTTTTTTCAGTTCAGCCGACGCCGTGCCGGATATTTGCGCGATGCTGCGGGCTGTTTCCAGCGCATAGTCGTCGATCTCGGCCTGCCCGACAACCTGCATCGTCAATCCGGCCTGCCTTAATGCAGCGCCGCTCAAAAGGCCTGAATTCGATACTATTTTATCGGCACAGGCTTTGCCGAACCGTTCGGCAAAAAGCCGGTATTCCTGCTCGGAAACAGCGGTCGAATGAAAGCTGTACGTCCCTTCCGAACTGCAAATCATGACCTCGCCGGCGGCAGCCATCAGCATCGCGTTGTAGCTGTTTTCACCGGTCAGCACGGCGATCACGGGAACGACACAACCGGCTATGGCCGAAGCTGCGTTACTGATAGAACGCTTTGCCGCCGGGTCATCTTCAGCGGCAAACAGCTGATCCAGCCCGGTCAGCAACAGCACTTTTACAGCGCCATGCGCCGGCTTGTCTTCGGCCAGCGTGTTAACCCGTTGCAGACACCCGATCAGCCCTGCGCAGGCGCTGTCTATCGCAATCGGCTGTCCGTCCGCGTTATCAGGCTTAACGGCAAAAACACCGTCGCCGTCATCGTAAAGCGCAATGCAGGGATTACCTCCGGCGGACGCTACCGCCATAGGGGTGTCAGAGGCTGAGCCGTAACTTTGCAATGACCTGAGGCTGATCGGTTTTATTACAGTTTGCGTCTGGAACGTTGCCGGACACAACGCAGGCTCCCGCAATGAAACTCCGTCCGGCTTCGCAGGAACGGCGGAATCGGAGCAAGGCTGCTGCGCAGGAACTTCGGATATGGTGCGTTTCATCGGCTCTACGGCTGCGGCTGATGCCTGCGGTATCGGCAGCGGCGCTGGGGCAACGTCAACAGTCTTCTGCTGCGTCTGCTTCGCTTCAACCAACGGCAACCAGTAACGGGTCGCCGCGAAAGGATAGGTCGGCAGACTAATACGCCGGGGGACGCACTGCCCCTGATAAAGCCTTTCCCAATCGATGTCCATGCCTTTGGTCCAGAGATTCAGCAGCCTGGAATACTTGCGCTGCCTGAACCAAGCATCCACCGTTTGCTGCATCGATTCATCGCCGGCAAACGCCGCAATCAGCTCCTTGTGGCGCTTGACCTGCCCCTGATAAAGATCCTCCGCCTCATCCTGACCGCCGATATAGGCTTTGAGCTTTTCCTGCAACTGGGGCAGTGAGTGCGCGACCAGCGCCAGACGCTCATCCATCTGCTCGCGGCCGACCTGAAGCGTGTAGGCCAGATCCGCCAACTCTAGCTCGTCGCCATCGGCGATACGTCGACCGATAAAGTCATTCAGCCTGCCCGCATAAGTTTTAAGCCGTTCCTCGTTTTTGGCGGACAACACAACAACACAGCCCTGCCCGGCGTCTGGCGGCAGGCGTTCCGGCTGCCGGTATTCTTCGACAATCACATGGGCGTTGGCCCCGCCTGCGCCGAACGCGGATATGCCGGCTATGCGCGGAAATTCCTTTAGCTCGCCCTGATGCTCCAGCAGCGGACGCTGCCAGTCCGCCAGCGTTTGCTGGACGACAAACGGGGTTTTGTCAAAATCGATATTCGGGTTCAATTCGTCCGCATGCAGGCTGGGCGCAAGCTGTCCATGACGCAGTTGCAGAATGACCTTGATAAACCCGGCGATTCCGGCCGCCGCCTCCAGATGACCGACATTGGCTTTCGCCGAACCCAGCGCGCAAAAGCCGGTATCCTGCGTAGTGTGCCGGAAGGCCTGGGTCAGGCCGGACACTTCAATCGGGTCGCCCAATTCCGTACCGGTGCCGTGCGCTTCAATATAACTGACCGCGCGCGCATCGACGCCCGCTTTTTGCAGCGCGTCCCTGACCAGTTCGGCCTGGGCCTGCGGATTGGGTACGGTATAGCCGTTGGTTTTACCGCCATGATTGACATGGGTTGCGCGTATCGTTGCATAAATCCGGTCGTTATCCGCTATCGCCTGAGACAAGGGCTTCAGCAAAACCGCGCCCGCGCCTTCGCCCGGCACGAAGCCGTTGCCGCCTTTGCCGAAGCTTCTGCAAACGCCGTCTTTGGATAACATGCGCGATGCGCTGAGGCCGACATAGCCGGACGGGTGCAGGTAAATATTCACGCCGCCGGCAATCGCCAACCGGCATTCACCGCTGCGCAGGCTTTGACATGCCTGATGGATGGCGGTCAACGAGGACGAGCACATCGTATCGACCGGCACACTCGGTCCGCGCGCATTCAGGAAATAGGACACGCGGTTGGCCGCCGAACTGAACGAGGTATGCGGGTAGACCGTCGAGCCCTGCCCCCACAACTCGGGTCCGAACAAATCGAAACCGGTTCGGGTAATGCCGGCAAAAACGCCGACCTGCTGCTTAAAATCGTTTACCAGACGCTCCCGGGTGTAACCGGCATCTTCCAGCGTCTCCCAGGCGGTTTGCAGGAACAGCCGCTCTTGCGGATCGATTGCGATGGCCTCTTTCGGCGAGATATTGAAAAACAACGGATCGAAATCGGTCACGTTATCCAGGAATCCGCCCCATTTGCTGTAGCTTTTGCCCTGCTCGACCGCCCGGTCCGGGTCGGCATCAAAAAAGTCCTGCATCGGCCAACGATCCGCCGGAACTTCCCGAATGCAATCTTGCCCGGACTTTAGTATTTGCCAATAGTCATCGACATTATCCGCCTGCGGAAAGTGGCAGCTCATGCCGATAACGGCGATCGCGTCCTGCCCGGCGTCCGGTTTGTTATTGGATCTGTAAAGCTGCGCCGTATCATCGCACCCGGCGTTTTTTTCCGCACTCGCCTGAACCTGAGGCCGCGAAGTTTCCGATGCGGCGGATTGAGCCTGCAAACCGGTCAGCCGGATTAACTCGTCTTTATTGTTGTTAATGAAATAATCGCTCAGCGCATCGATGGTCTGGCATTCAAATAACAGCGTGCTGCGGACGTCGGGAAATATTTCCCGCAAGGCATTGGTAATCTGCACCACCAGAATCGAGTCGATGCCGTAGGTTTCCAAAGGTTCCAGCGCATCAATATCGTGGCTGTTCATTCTAAGGGTCTTGGCGGCCAGTTTTTTCAAATGAAAATTGCTTGCCTCTTTTAGCCCCTCATCAGAACTGATAACGGCCGGTTTCGGAAGTTCATCCGCAGAGCTCGGCTGGATAATTGGAGCCGGGTTGACCGGCGGTTTTTGCGCCGTTTTTTGCTGCCGGACAACCCCGTCGCTTTCCGCAACGATGACCTGCTGCCCGAGTACATGCGCATCCGGCGCCGGAAACAGCACGTTGGCAAAGCCTTCCTGCCCCAGAACCTGCTTCCAGGTTTCAGGATACAATCCGGGCGCATCGGGAATGCGCAACGGCTGGTCTTCCGACAGCCACCATCCTTCCAGCAAACCGAACGTCAGGTGCGCGAACAGCGACTTGCCGCTGATTTCATTCAGCAGCAACAGACCGTTTTTGCGTAACGCCGCCTTGGCGTTCGACAAGGTCTGCCGGATATTTCGCGTGGCATGCAGCACATTGGTGGCTATCACCAGATCGTAGTGCTGCGCGGCTATGTCCTGTCCGGCAAGCGGTTTTTCGACATCGAACAGTTTCGGGCGGACATACGGATAGTCCTTAACAAACTGTTCTTCGGCATGAAACAGAAACGCCTTGGACACATCGGTATAGGCATACTCCGCAATATGCTGCCGGTACGGAGCCAACAGCGGCAGGATCATCGCGGTAGTGCCGCCCGCGCCCGCTCCGATTTCCAGGATGCGCAACTGTGCATCCGGGTCTTTTTGCAAGCGGATCCCGATGGCCGCAACCAGGGATTCGCCCAGAATGCGGTTGAAATAATCGGCAACCGCGTTGTTCCGGTAAATGCCTTCGACGCGCCGCATCGATGAGTCGGGAAACAGAATATCGGTCGCGCGCCTGCGGCCGGACAGAATATCCGGCAGCGCCCGCAAACAGGCTTCCGCCAGCTCGATCGCGGCCGTTAAGTCGGCATTACCGAAACTATCCCGCTTGGCCTTTTCCCATTCCTGCCATAATTGCTCGGGATTGCCTGATGCACCCCGGCTAAGCCTCTGTTCGGCCAGTATTTTTCGGCTTGCCTCCAGCCACTGACTGTAAAAACCGTGCGGACTTTCGCCGGACTCGTCAAGCAGACCCAGCGACTGCAACGCATCGGCAAACAAAGGCAATAACTGCGCTTCCAATTCCGCGTTGTTGAAAATACTTAACGGTTTAAGCGTTTCAACCCGCTTGTTCAGTTCTTCTGAAACCGGCGGAATCAGGTCAACACATTGGGGAACGGTTTCCGCGTAGATACTCAGATTTTGATCCGGGTCGATCATCGGTAGTACATCGAGCCGTGAAGTTTTCAACAAGGCCAGCTGGTTTACCGGTGCGGTCAGCAGTCCCTGCAACACGGACATGGCCTCGTCCGGTTGTATTGGAATAATGCCGCTGAGTTGCAGACGGATTTTCGTGGCCGCGGAAATGGCATCGCCGGTGCCGATATCCCAATGCCCCCAGTTAATGACTTTAACCGCGCAAGTCCGTTGTTTGGCCAGATGCAATGCAAACGCATCTTCAAATGCGCCGCCAGCGGCATAACCGCTGAGGCCGCCGTTTTTCTCCAATGCCACGACGGAGGAAAAATACAGCATGAAATCCAGCGGTTCGTACTTGAACACCTGCGCCAGATTCACGCTGATGTCGATTTTGGCCGAAAGAATGTCCCTGAACCGCTGTTCGTCCATCTCGACCAGACTATGATCGAACAGCCCTACCGCAGAATGGATGACCCCGTGAATGACCGGCCAGCGTTGCTTGATTGTTGCATAGGCTGCCCGCAACGACTCAGGGCTCGACGCATCTGCAACCACATAGACCGGCGCAGGGCCGAAGTCGGCCAGCGCATCCAGCTTCGCCTGAATCGCAGCATCCGGCCGGCGTCTACCTATCCAGATAACCTGCGCCTGATAATGCTGTATCACATGACGCGTCCACGCCTCGCCTATGCCTCCGGCTCCACCGGCCACCACATAAACGCCGCGCTGCCGATAAACAGGTGTCGATTCCGGCAGTTTTTCGACAGGACTCAGGAAACGCTTGAACCACTGCCCGCCGCGACAGGCCAGCACATCGCCCTGCCGGTCGGCCGGTAAGCTCATCAACTCGCGCACGGGCCAATCCAGATGATTTTCCATATCCAACGTCCGAATCGACCAGCGGGGATATTCCTTCGCCAGCGCACCGGCCAAGCCATGCACACCCGCATGCGCGGGATCCGGCGCATCTTCGTTGAACACCGATTGCGTCCGGCAGGTTATCAGCGTCCAGTTCAGATCCCTGTTACCGTATGACTGGGCCAGCAAGGCCTTGACCAGTTTAAAAACATACAACAGCCCGGAATTTTGCTGCTCGACCAGCGTCTCGTTAAACTCGGATGCGGCATCCGGCTTTGGCGCTATCCAGATAATATGATCCAGATTGCCAAGCTGCCGGAGTTGACGGCTTAATGACTCGATGGTGACCGCAGGATCGATGGCTATCGATTGCGCAGCCGTATAAACCGACCGTATGGCCTGTTGTTGCTCTAAGCTTCCGCCGATAATCAGCACGCCGTCGTCATGATTGGGGAACAAGCCTGCATTTTTACTGTCGATAACAGGACGCCACAGCGGAGCCAGTACGGTTGGAAGCACGTTTTCAACTGCCGCCTCAACCCAGGCTTTACCGGCAGTATTGCGTTCCTGCGGTAACTCGGCATTCGGCAGCCAGTAGGCATGCTTCGCAAAAGGATAGGTGGGCGCTGCAATCCGCCGCGGCTGCCTGCCCCCGACAGCTTGATCACCATCCAGCAACGACCAGTCCACTTCAACGCCGGACAGCCAAAGCAATGCAATTCTGTCCCAGTCGCGCTGCGCGACCAGCGAGCGGATAAACGCCCGCCCTGCATCGCCTTCGGTCAGTTCCCTGAATTGGGCGGGAACCGTCTTGCTGTTGAACTGGTAAACCTGGGCATCACGCTCCTGATTTAAGCAGAATGCAGCCAGCTTGCCGATCAGATCCTGACGATCCGTAATCACCAGCGCTAGGCGCTCCTCCATAGCCTGACGGCCTGTCTGCAAGGTATAAACCAGATCGGTCATCGATACCGACCGGCTGCTGACATCGCTCAGCCAGTCGATATATTTCTGCGCATAAACCTGCAATTGCGGCCTCGTCTTGGCCGACAGCACAAACACCAGCGGCCTAGCCACATCGTCGGCAACTGCGTCAACATCCAACGGGGACTCCGCCAGAACCGCATGCGCATTGGCGCCGCCGGAACCGAAACTGCTGACTGCGGCGATTCTCGGCCCACCATCTGTCGGAGGCGTCCAGGGTTGCAAGCGGTCAACCACATATAAGCAGGAATCGGATAATTCAATATGTTCATTAAGCTGATGGAAATGCAAGGAGGCAGGCAACTGGCGATGTTGCAGGCACAGTACCGTTTTCAACAACCCGGTGATTCCGGCCGCCGCTTCCAGATGTCCCAGATTGGTTTTTACCGAGCCCAAACCGCAGCTTTTTTCGGCTTGCATGCCGGACTGTGCAAAAGCCTGTTTCAGGCCTTGAACTTCAATCGGATCGCCCAGCGAAGTGCCTGTGCCGTGCGCTTCAATGTATCCCAACGAGCGTGGGTTGATTTTTGCCGACTGCCACGCGGTTTGCAATAGCTTGGCTTGCTGCTCGGGGTTGGGAACGGTCAGTCCGCCAGCCTGCCCGCCGTGGTTACAAGCCGTGCCTTTAATCACGGCGTAGATTCTGTCGTGATCGGACACCGCCGAGGCCAGCGGTTTCAGCAGCAGCATGACCGCGCCTTCGCTACGCACATAACCGTTGGCCTGTTGGTCGAAGGTTTTGCAGCGGCCGTCTTTCGACAGCATGCCGGCCTTATAATAAGCGATACTGTTGGCCGGATGGCAGATCAGGTTGATGCCGCCGACCAAGGCCTGCGATGACTCTCCGGTCTGTATCGACTGCACCGCCTTATGCACCGCCACCAGCGAACTGGAACAGGCAGTATCCAGCAACAGGCTGGGGCCATGAAAATCGTAAAAATAGGAAATCCGGTTAGCCAGCACCGCCATTGAATTGCCGGTGCCGTAATGCGCATCGACCGGGCTGCGGGACTGATCCAAAAGCCGGGCGTAATCGGAACCGCTGGCGCCGATAAAAACCCCGGTATTGCTCCCTGCCAGCAAATCCGGCGCATACCCTGCCTGTTCGATCGCCTGCCAGCCAAGCTCCAGCAAGATACGCTGCTGGGGATCCATGGATTCGGCTTCCGCGGGCGATATACGGAAAAAAGGCGCATCGAATGCCGCCACGTTATCCAGAAAACCGCCCCGGTCAATACCCTGATGCTTATGCGCCGGATCGATTTCGTCGGGCCACTGCCAACGCCCTGCCGGTAACTCGCCAACAACTGAAGCGCCGGTCTGCAAACACCGCCAAAACTCCTCGGGCGTGTCGATGCCGCCGGGCAACCGGCAGGCCATGCCGACGATTGCGACATCCTGCGTACTGGCCTGGCCCTGCGGTTTTGTTACTACACATTTTGCCTGCTGCGCTTCGCGCTTATGATCCTGCTTTTGCTCCGGGACAACATGCTCACAGAGATACCCGGCTATTTTGTCGGCCGTGTTGTACTGAAAGAAAAAGGCCGGGGTTAGCGGCAGTTGGTACCTGAACGCGATTTTCTCGTTCAGCTCAAGCAGGTCGGCGGAATCCAGGCCCATCTCCATCAGCGGCCTGTCGAACGAAAACGCCGATTTCCGTTGTTCGCCCAGGCAATCGCTAAGCGCATTTTGCAGATAGCCGCGAATTTCGGAGCGCGTAAATCGTGTGTTTTTTGCAGCATCAATGCGCATGTCATTACGGCTTCGATGATGAATATCGTAGCTGACCAGCACGCCGCAGCCTTCGTTTTTGTGGTCGTGGGGCCTGTAGCCCGGCATCACCCGCTGAATTGCCGCGCCATGCAGCTCATGGAAGCGCAAAATAGGATCCGACAGCACGCCATGCTCGTTACGCTGCCGAATATAGTCTTCAAGCGCAAGCCCGGCGGTCCGGTCGAAGTTTTTGCACAACGTAATCGCCACCACGGCTTGCACGTCTTTTTGCAGACTGCGGTAGATCAGCATAAATTCCAGCAGCTGATCGCCCAGGTTTTGCTGTTGCATGTCCGGCAGGATATTGACCGCGAGCAGTTGCACTACCC
The DNA here is from genome assembly GCF_036440755.1 of Methylobacter sp. Wu8. Lineage (NCBI taxonomy): Bacteria > Pseudomonadati > Pseudomonadota > Gammaproteobacteria > Methylococcales > Methylococcaceae > Methylobacter > Methylobacter sp. Wu8. The sequence goes on from NZ_JAZGVT010000061.1 coordinate 62,747, forward strand.
TTGCCTCTGGATTATGCAGCGAATCAACCTGTGCGACGGCTATTCCATCTAACGCATCTGCACTATCGATGCGTTGGGAATAAATGACGCCGACAACCGCATCACCGACTGTCAGCACCAACTGTCCTTGCGGGTAGCGGGCGATTCTTTGTGTTAAAACATCTTCAGGCGTGCGCAGCTGTCCGGCCCAGCAACGCTCCTCCAGTAACAGCAATGCCGGCAAGTCATCGGACTGTGCGGCTCGAATGCAGTATCCCCTGCGCTCCAGATGCTGTAATAGGTATTGATTGCAGGATATGCCGTCGAAAAAATGCGCAGGCGGCTGGTGAGAAGGGACCAACCCTGCGGCTGAAGCGGCCATCAAGCAGTCAGCAGGGGCTATGGCTGAATGTTGCAATAACCGGCTGATATCATGTTCAGCCGTGGACGCAACGCCGGTCGAAATAAAGCAATCTGCAAACCGCGTCTGACCGCGCTTTATCATTTCAATAGAACACTGTTTAAACAGCTCTGATAAGTTGTCGATCATGATCTGTTCGGAGGTTTCCCTGGTCGATGGTTATCGTAATAAACAGCATTTTTGTCTGTCCGATTTATGCACGACCAACATTCGGAACTCAACCGAAGCCAATCGCTCTTCCTTTGTTAGAAACTAACACGAAACAGCCACCACACTCAAGGTAAAGGGTATAAAAAATCGGTGTAAAACGCCGCCGCATAAAGTCAGGCTTTCTGTTCCGATACATTATCAGGGCTGAGAGAACCCTCTTTATATAACAGGGTTCATGCTTATAGAGACCGTTTGTAGCAGACTTTCAGCTTTCAACGCACTTGTTCGCAAATGTCGCAGCATCACGGCTTCGTCATCAAATCCGACACAACCCACGAGAAATTCTGGCTGGTGTTGCCTTTTACTGAAGGCTTCGATTAAGCTACGAGCTCAAGCCGAAGCGCTTTGGGAGTTTTGCGTAGTTCCCCGTTAAGCCAAGGAAATAACGCGGGATGAACCGTCGAGATGATTTTCGTGATACGGCGCCGGTTGTATCCTGCACCGGCCCTGAATTCCCGCAAATCTTCCCGTTCTAACCAACGTTACCTTAACGTCAAGCCTGAAATCAGTACGCCTCATGAGTGAATTACATCTGCGAGACAACTGCTTGATCCCATTGTTTCTGGATGGGGTCTACTGCAAGGAAGTTAAAGCCGCGCCCTATTACACAATCATTAATCATTGAACAACACTTGCAGGCGACAAAATGTTTACACGACTGATTGTTTATTTTGCTTACTTCCTGAAAACATCAAAGCGTTACCAACGCGCCAAGCTGTTTTTCTATGATTTGCTGGAGAATCCAAACAGCCGGCTTAAATCCTATTTTGATGTTTTTATGATTTGCCTGGTAATGCTCAGCGTTTTTCTGCTGATTTACGAAGTGGATCATAAGTTGGATGCCGGCGCAGTGCTGTTCGAACACTGTGTAATCAGTCTGTTTATCGCTGAATACCTGTTGCGGGGCTGGTTGTACAGCGACAATCATAAGATCATTCTCGAACATTATGAAAAGGCCGACTATTTAAACCTCTCTTTTCGTCCGGGCAAAGTCGCCATGATCATTCTTGCCAAAAAAATCGAGTATGTTTTTACGCCTCTGGCCTTGATTGATTTGCTCGCTATTTTGCCTACATACAGGCTGTTGCGGGTCATGCGGATATTGCTTCTTTTCCGATTGTTTAAGCTTTTCCGTTATTTTAATAGCATTAAACTGTTTGCCAACATATTAGCCAGTAAACGTTTCGAACTCATTACGCTGGGCATTTTTCTCGGTTTCCTGGTGTTTGTCGGCAGTACAGCGATTTATTTATTTGAAAATCCCGCCAATGGCGGACAAGTTAAAAACCTGTTCGATAGTTTTTACTGGGCGATAGTGACTGTGGCAACCGTCGGTTATGGCGATATATCGCCGCAGACGACCGGTGGCCGAATCGTTGCGATGGTATTGATCTTGGCCGGTCTGGGCGTATTGTCTTTTCTTGTTTCCATCATTGTCACCGCATTTAACGAGGAGATTGAAGCGTTGCGTGAAAACAGCATCTATACCGAACTGAACCGGTTTGATCACTTTATTATCATTTGCGGTTTTGGCCGGGTTGGGCAGCATATCGCCCGGCAACTTGAAAAAGACAAACAAAATTTTGTTGTCATTGATCCCAGAGAATCGTACATCTTGAAAGCAAAGCGGCTGGGTTTCCTGTTCATTCACGCGGATGCCAGCAAGAATGACGTGATGCATAATGCGGGCATCAATAATGGCGCAACAACTGTTATTTGTGCGACCGGCGATGATGTGATCAATGTTTATATCACGCTGACCAGTCGGCATTTAAACCCGGAGATCAGAATTATCTCCCGTGCTAACAACCAGGATAACGTAAAGAAACTCTACCAAGCCGGCGCCAGCAATGTGATTCAGCCGTTTGAAATCGCCGGGATGGCGGTCGCCGAATACATCGGCCAGCCTGTGGCTTTTGAGGCTATTTTGGGCATTATCCGCGAGGAAAGCCATATCATCATGGAAACATTGTGCGTACATCCCGGTTCATTGATCGAGGGGATGAACATAGCCGAGGTTGGCTTTGAACAACGGAAATTAATGTTGATGGGTATTGTCAGCGCCAATCCGGTACATCAAAAACATAAGAACAGCTATCCGATAAAGAATCAACATTTTTACTTTAATCCCGAGCCGCACTTTGTATTGCGGGACGGCGATCTGTTGGTCGTTATCGGCAGGGAGTACGCCATCGACTATTTTCGCGATCAAATAGAAAAGAGCCGGCTAAAAAACGGGAGAAAACAATGAAGCGCATTGCCGTATTCGGTTACAGCGTGATGTCTTTGGAAGCGATGAATCGATTGAATCCAGAGCAATACAGCATTATCTTTATAGCAAAAGACGATGCCGAAGCCTCGCTGGTCGCGGAAAAAGGTTTTGATACCAAAGTCATCGATTTTCGCAATGATGATGCGCTCAGATCAGTCGGCATAGGCACGGATATCGACACCCTATTCTGTTTTTATCCCAGGGATTTCGACAATGTATTTTTAACTATTTCGGCGCGGGCGATTGATAAAAATCTTACCATTGTCGCGATTGTCGACGACCCGGAGTCGGCTGAGAAATTATTGGCCGCAGGCGCTAACAAGATCATTGACCCTTATGAAATTTGCGGCAGAAAAACCCACGAAATGTTAACCAAACCGGATATTACCAACATTCTGGATAATACGGTTTTCGGTCGGCATGACTTGAATATGGCGCAAATAGAAATCCCTAAAGGCTCTTGTCTGGAAAACACCAGAACCAGTGATTTAAAGTTGAATGAAAAGCACAATCTGATTCTGATCGGTGTTGTAGACAGGGAATTAGGCGATCAACTGCATTTTGCAATCGGAGAAAAAGAGCACTGCTTGAATGCGGGCGATGTGCTGGTGGTCATGGGACCTGCCAGGGAAATAAAAGCGTTCAAAAAAGAAGTCGAGCAATGTTGATGTCGGTGTAAAGCCTGAATTTATATCAATAGGCGGTTAACCCGCTATTTTTCCGGTAAGTTTTGCATGGCGATTAACAGAGCTGATGCTAAAATCGCTGCTCCAACACGTTTAATTTTTTAGGAACAACATGAGCAAAATTACCATCGAACACAATCCGAGTGAAGAACGCTTACAACAACTGGGGGTTTCCAACTGGGAAATCTGGGAAAAAGAAGTTTCAAAATTCCCAATCGATTTTGATGAAACTGAATGCGCCTATATCCTGGAAGGCGAGATTTTGGTAACCCCGGCAGAAGGCGAGCCGGTACGCATTCTGCCGGGCGATCTGGTAGCGTTCCATGCAGGCCTGGACAGTCAATGGGAAGTGGTCAAGCCGCTGCGCAAGCATTACAGCTACGATTTTCCCAACGGCATTTAGCCGGTGGCTGCGCCTCGCAAAAGCACTCGATAGAAGCGGCTTGGAATAAAAAACCGATAGGCTGAATTTGACCCGACAGATGCTTCTGTTAACACGGTATCTGTCGGGTTAAGTCTAAACTGCAATCTCGTTTTTCAGCTCTGGAAAACAATACATTATCCGTCAATTAAGCCAATGGTATCCATGCGCCCCTGCCACGGCGCCGAAAACCGTCAGCAAGCTAAGCGCCAGTAAAACCTTGTGTATTTGATGAACCAGGGCAAAAGCTTTGATGCTGTTTTTTTCCGCCTGTTGATGAAACCAACGATGCAAAAACAATGGCTCCAGCACAAATAAAACAAGCGTGAATAAAAACCAGATTAACGTCATCAGGTGCATCCACCAATATTCCAGCTGCTGATAACGCTCCCAAGCGTTCATAACGTCCAGCATGTAGAAGCCGGAAATTCCGGTAATCACTGTTGCCAGCTTTGCCTGAACGGCAAATTCCCCTTCAATTTGTTCGAACAGCTCCAGCTTGTTAGTTGAATCCGTTCTTTTTTTCAGTGCGGGAATCAGCACGGTCGTGACAAACGCCATACCGCCGATCCATAACACCACTCCAATGACGTGAAAAGAACGGGCAAAGATAAAATAATTGAAATTTTCCATAGTCGTTTCCCGATAGACCCTTAATGAAGTCAATTAAGCCCTAAATAATACCGTCTGGCGTCGCACGCCAAACCGAAGCCAACGCTGGACAAGCGATTGCCGTCAGAAATTCCGGCCTGTGGAAATATCCGTCGAGTGATTTTTTGGATCAGCGGAATAGCGGTGCCGCCGCCGGTCAGGATGACCAGGGCAACGTCGTCCGCTTTCACCCCCGCCATCATAATGCAATCGTTGATAGTTGTTTGAATGCTTTCAAGACTCCCATGCAGACTATCCTCAAATTGCGCCCTATCGGCATGCGATTGCAACCCGGCTTCAATGAAGGAAAGGTCGGCCGTTGTCCGCTCGCATGAACTCAGGTTAATTTTGCTTTCCTCAACGGCTGCCATCAAGGCATGCCCCTGCTCTTCCTCTACGATGGACAGCAATCTATGGGTCAGAATCTTGTCATTCGATTGAGCGATTAACGCTCTTAAATCCCGCTTATATTTTTGCGTATACATGTACTGAATTTTGCTCAATTCCGACAGGTCAAAGAAAGGCGTTACCGGAAAACCCAGCCCTTTGGAACCCCAAAGCGAACCCAGCCCCAATAACGGCATAAAGCATTTCAAACTCAATGCCCGGTCAAAATCATTACCGCCGATTCGAATCCCGGCATTAGACAGAATGTCCTCATGACGGTCGGGCTTGTTGATATAGCGCTCCGATAACCGCATGATCGTAAAGTCGGATGTGCCGCCGCCAATGTCCATAACGACCGCTAAACGCTCTGTATCGCCCATATTTAATTCATGGGCAAACGCGGCGGCAATCGGTTCATATTGGAAGCGTATGTTTTTAAACCCGGCGGCTGAAAATATAGCTTCGAGCTGGCTTTGCGCCTCTTTATCCGCTTTGTCATTGCCGTCGACAAAATGTACCGGCCTGCCCGCAACGACATTGTGGATGTCCCGGTCTGCCGATAACTCTGCTTTATTTTTTATATCCTCAATAAAATGGCCAATGATATTCTCGAATTTTGTTTTTCTTCCGCCGATATGGGTTCCTTCTTTCATCAGCGAAGTGCCAAGCACCCGCTTAAAACTCCTCATAAACCGGCCATCTTCTTGGGCGATATGGGCGTTAATCGCTTTACGGCCGAAAACAACAGCCGGGCTTTCTGCCGGAAAGAAAATGGTCGAAGGAATGGTTAAATGCTCGTCTTCGACCGGAACCAAGGTTATTTGATCGTCATTCTGCCGGGCAATCGCCACCGTTGTGTTCGAGGTGCCAAAATCGATGCCGCACGCAATCGATCCATGCATTGTAGGTGTTTTCATACTGAGTTTTATCGTGAACGAGCGGCCGCTGTTGAACAGCAGCTTGGGATTGAACGGGGAAGTTTGATATTGGGGAATTAAATAACTGGAGCAGCAGCTCGGCTTTGCTCCAGTCTATTCATTTAAAGATGCAGGCTTATAGCTTAGCCTTATGATAATTTAGAAGACATTCGTGCATGTATCTCGTACTTCTTTAAGCTCCAGGGCAATTTCTCTACGCATACGAAAATCGCGGCGCGTGTGCGCAATACTGTATGGAATATTTGGATTTCTTTCATATTTAACAGCCGTGCGAATAATGCCGATCCATTGCCGGTCATTGTCTTCCATTTCTTTAAACCGGTTGCGGATGCGCTCCAGCTCCTGATTACAGTAGGTGATAAACCCTGCGGCATAAAATACGCTGTTTTTCAGATAGTCTTGCAGCGCGTCTATATCGCCGGTGATCTCCTCGACTACTGATTCAAAATTAGCCGGCTCCAACATTTTTTCCGATCCTTCCTGCACTTTTTTAATCGGCGCCGCTTCTTGAGCCGGAGTTTTAGCGCCAGGTTTTTCCTGTGCTCTAGTGCGGCTAATATCGGCATCGGTATTCGCCGCGGGTTCCGTCCAGACGCCATGACGCAAGTAACAGGTCAGGCCGCCCTCGCGTTTGACCTTATCGCTGCCTTGATAAAACGCTTCCAACGTCTTGATTTCCGCCGACCGTTCGTTCAACAAGCGCTCTCTTGCCTGCAAAGGCTTAGCGATAAACGCTTCTACGGCTCCGCGGCTAAAGCGCAAAAAAAGCACTTGGAAGCCGTTGCGTATCCGCGCCTGTTCCAAAGCTTCGTCCGCGTCTGAGTGCAGCAGGGTTTTGCGCACTTCTTCGGTCTCCCAAAGCAGAGTTTGAGTTTTACGGGCGATTTGATCAATCAAGGTTTGCAGCGCCAAGGCCAGTTGGTCGGTCAATTCAGTTTCAAATTTTTTCTGGATTTCCCGAAACAGCTCTTCCCGGATTTTATAATTGCCTTCCCGAGGATCGGGCATGGAAATGGTGCCTCCGGCCGTATAGATGCGCTTCAGCTCATCGGGTTTGGCTGTCTGGAGGTTCGATAATATCGCTTCGATCTTTTCGTCATAAGCCGCGCGCAACGCAATCAGCTCTTCATGCTCGGAGCCTGCGGCATCGGCTTCTTTGCGCCCTTGGATGACTTCGGCATACCAGGTATCGAAATCCTTTTTAATGCGTTGCCACTCCCGCCCCCACCATTGATTAAACTCTTTGCCGAGCAGATCGTCTTCATGCAGCTCGGTTTCATCAAATACGCCGTAGATCGGTTCCAGCTTGAATAAAACTTCATTGGCAATCTGGCGTATGGCGCCGACCAACGCATCGCAACGGCGTTCCAGCACGCCTGCTCGCTCATTGTCGATGTAATAGTTGATCGATTCTTTTAAAATCGCCATGCCGTCGGTAATGCCCAGCTTTTTCATCTTGGCTTTATCGTCAGCGCTTTTGGTGCGTCTGAGCGTGTCTTCGGACGGTATGCCAAACTCGACTAAATGAGCGCGGGCGCAGACCGGAATCATGCGGCGTTCAGGAACGGAAGGCCAGTAACTGCGATGCTTGTCATAGGTGTCTTTGAAGTCGATTTGATCATCCATCGCATCGGCTTGTGTCAGCACCACAAACACTTTATCGGAGACTTTAACACTGGGGTCTTCGGAATCGGCAATGGCCAGCATTTCTTTTTCCGGGCCGGTCACCGAGGGTTGTTTCATTTCTTTGGCGTAAATAATCGCATCGCAGTTTTTCAGCCGCTCGATGGCCTGTTCCGCATGCATCAATATCCCGGAGTTAAAACCGGGAACATCGTGAAAAATAATGTCGCGGTCGCTACGCAAGCGTACTGTTTTTAACTGGATGCGTTTAATCGCTAACGATTGGGCGCGGTTTTTAAATACCGCCGATTGCAGTTGCTCGCTGATTTCGCCTATATCGATAAACTTCTGAGTAAAGCCGGCTTTTTGTTTGCCGAACTCTAAGATTTTGCTTAGGTGTTTTTCGGTGTCGTCAAAATCTTCCTGAATTTCCTTGCGCTCGCGCTCGCTCAAAGTGCCCAGCAACGCATCGCGGCGTTGTAATTGCAGCTTGCTGATTTCTTCTTTGCTGTAGTACTGGATAAAAAGCGCTTGGTCCTGCTCGGTTTGCGCCGACCAAATTTCGGTGCTGGTAAACGTGCAACGCTCTCTTGCCGAGGGCAAAATTTCCTGTTCCAACCACGCATTGAGTAACGCGCTTTTACCTGCTTTTTCCAGTCCGATGACCGCCACCTCGAAACGATTGGCATGCAGCCTGTCTAATTGCCGATTCAGGCGGGGCCTTTCAATATTGAGCCGATTTAATAAATCAGAAGGAATATCAACTCCGGTTTTATTAGCCAAAGTAATCAGCTTATCGGCCAGCACCGAGGTTTTCTCCAGCCTGAGCAATTGTTGTTGACAGGTTTCTAACCAAGTAGTCATAAGTATTCCGACGTTATAAACAAAAATAGGTAATTTTACTGCATTGTTATACTTAGCGCCTAAACAAAAAACGATTCGTCATAACCGTCCAACAGCGTTAAGCCATTTTAAATCAATATGTTGAAATATCACCAATTTGCAGGCCATCCCATGCGGTTTGTAAGCAAATGATTTTTAAGATTTACTTAAATAATTATTAAATCATTCCTTTAACAGTCAATATGCGTTGGCTTCATTTGCAGTGACCGATTGAAAAATAATCAGTAATCGCCGGTATAATCCTTTTTCCCTATTTCCACGCCATTATGCCGGAGTATCGCGTAAGCGGTGGTCAGGTGGAAATGGAAATTGGGCAGTACAAAATCAAGCAGGTAAGCTTGGCCTAAAAGGTTGAGTTCCCTGCTGCCGAATTTGAGGGTGATTTTGCGATCTTTAGAACCGTCGATTTGCTCAGCGCTCACACTTTGTAAAAATGCTTTAGTCTTCGCGATACGCGCTTGCAACTCGGCAAAGGTGGTTTCGTTATCTTCATACCGAGGTACTTCGATGCCTGCCAGCCGGGCTGCGCAACCTTTAACCATATCGGTCGCAATTTGTACTTGGCGGCTAAGCGGATACATGTCCGGCGTTAGACGCGCATTGACGAAGATGGCCGGATCGATTTTCTTCGCTTCGGCGTGAGCGGCCGCTTTATCGAGTATCGCGGATAAATTTCCCAGCATACGCACAAAAACAGGGATAGAGGCTTGGTACATGGTCAGTGACATAATGATTGCTCCAGTGAATGATGAAATATTGCGGCAAATATTGGCAAGCGATAGCAGAAAATGTCAGGCGGTTACACGTTAACCGGGTTCAGTCATCAGAGCGTTGTTGAAAAAGGAATCAAGCAAATCCTGATAACGCCACTTGGACGGGATCATTATAAAACCAACTTCAAAACGCAAACCAACTACTGACAAGCTATTTTTACAATATGTTATTATTTATCCCATATTTTTAAGCAAATGACTTTTTCGTGGTGAGTATGCGCAGTTCATTACCGGTTGTGGTTCTCTCAGCCTTCTTATTCATATTGTTCGCCGGTCACGCCGGCGCTGAGCCAAACGCCGTTGAAAATATAGAGCGGCAAATACGCATCAAGGCGGAACAGGGCGATGCATCGGCTCAAACCGATCTTGGTGTGATGTATGCCAGCGGCAACGGCGTGATCCAAGACGATAAACAGGCCGCGTTTTGGTTCCGCAAGGCGGCTGAACAAGGTTATGCGAAGTCGCAACTGATCCTCGGCTTGATGTATAACGAAGGCCAAGGCGGCGTAGCCCAAGACTACAGTCAGGCCGTCTCATTGTTCCGTAAGGCGGCGGAGCAAGGTTTGGCTACGGCGCAATATAATCTCGGCGTGATGTATGCCAGAGGCGAAGGCGTAACGCAAGATAACGAACAAGCCGTTGCTTGGTATCGCAAGGCCGCCGAACAGGGCGAAGCTATCGCTCAAAATAACCTCGGTGCAATGTACGCCAATGGCGAAGGCGTGGCGCAAGATGAGAAACAAGCCGCAATTTGGTATCGCAAAGCCGCAGAACAAGGCTTGCCAACGGCTCAAAACAACCTCGGCGCGATGTATGTCAAGGGCGAAGGCGTGGTGCAAAATGATAAACAGGCGGCCGAGTGGTATTGCAAAGCTGCGGAACAGGGCGATGCAGAGGCGCAAAACAATCTCGGTGTGATGTATGCCAATGGCAAGGGCGTCGCGCAAGACGAAAAACAAGCCGTGTTTTGGTTTCGCAAGGCCGCCGATCAAAACGAAGCTATGGCGCAACTCAACCTCGGCCAGATGTATTTCAACGGCACAGGCGTGCCGCAGGACTATGCTCAAGCTTATATATGGACCGACCTCGCCGCGGCGCAAGGTTTAGAAAAAGCGGTTAAGGCTAGGGACAGCTTGGCCAACATGTTGACACCGGCGCAAATCGAAGAAGGGCAAAAGCTCGTCCGTGAGTGGGTAGCCACACACCCATAAACAGGGCAATAATTCCAGATATTACAAAGTCCTTAAATTTCACCCCTGGACCTGTAGCCGATTATGAAGTAAATCCCGGAATGACAAGGCGTTTCTCTATCAGACGGGCTGCAATCACAATCACCGACACCAAGGCGAGATAGACAATGGCTGCCAATAAATACGCCTTAAAGAACTGAAAGTTGGTGGCAGCCAGCTCTTGTATCCGGGCAAAAAATTCAGTGTACTGAATCAGGAATGCCACCGAACTGTCTTTCAAATTACCAATCACCTGATTTGTCAGCGCCGGTACTGACAAGCGCATGACTTGCGGCAAGGTGATCAATTTAAAAATTTGCCGGGGACTGAATCCCTGGGCTCTGGCGGCCTCCATTTGTGCGTGATCCAGGCCGTTATAAGCGCTGGTCAGGTAGGCCGCGTTATAGGCTGCGACATTCAAGCTGAAGCCAAACACGGCGACCTGAAAAGGAGACAGCTTAATTCCCCACTGAGGCAAGCCAAAATAGATTAGAAACAGCAATACAATCAGCGGCATGCCGATAAAAAACGAAATATAGGCATTGATAAAACAACGTAGCGTATTGTTCCGGCTTAAGGAAGCATAAAAAATCACAATGCCCAAAAGCAGACCGCTCAAACTAATGATTGCCGTCAGCTGTAAGGTTTTAGTCAGCCCCATCAGAATTAGCGGACTCTGCTCAAGCAAATCGCTGTGGAATGTCGCCCATCCGTTCATTAATAATCCGCCTCACGACCAAAGAAAGCGCGAATACGCTCATCGGCATGATCCTGGGAAAGCGTTTCTATCGAAGCTTCGGCCCGCACAACGCCTTTATCCAAAAACACCACTTTATCCGATATTTGTCCGGCCAGTTTCAGGTCGTGTGTCACGCAAAGCATGGTAACCCCCTCATCGTGAAGACGATTCATCATGTCCGCCACTTCACGCGTCATCAAAGGATCGAGCGCCGAGGTAGGCTCATCAAAAAAAACCACCGCCGGGTCCATGGCCAAGGCACGCGCAATAGCAACCCGCTGTTTTTGTCCCCCCGACAACTGACTGGGATATTTACCGGCATGGGAAGCCATATTAAGACGCTCTAATTCGGCCAGCGCTTTATCTTTCGCTTCCGCAGCCGGCAATTTCTTAAGCTTACGCAAGGCCAAAGTGACATTTTCTAAAACAGAAAGATGGCGATAAAGCGCAAACTGCTGAAACACAAAGCCTATGCTTTGTCTCAGCGCCCTTACGTCGACATCCGCAGCCATAATATTTTCACCGCGAAAAACAATCTTGCCGCCGGTAGGTTCTTCAAGGCGGTTCAGGCAACGCAGTAAAGTTGACTTTCCGGAGCCTGATGATCCCATCACGACTTTCAAATCGCCTTCGTAAATATCGAGATTCACGCCGTTAAGGATAACCTGGTCGCCGAATTTCTTGACTAAGTCGCGCACCTCGATTAATGCCATGACAAATTCTCCATTAGATACTGCTGCGCTGCTCCAATACCAGCCCAGGGATGCGATACCGCTTCTCAATAAATTGCACGGCAAACAATAAGATACGGAAGGTCAAAAAATATAAAACCCCCACCGCAAAATAGATTTCAACGCCGTGCAGCGTCACCGCTGAAAGCGTCATCGCTTGTTTGGTAATTTCAGGAATACCAACCGTGTACGCGAACGGAGAATATTTCAAAACCGTCGTAAATTCATTGATCATTCCCGGCAGGGAAAAGCGCAACATCTGCGGCAGCTCGATACAATTAAAAACCTGGAGTCGGCTCAGTCCTATCGCCTCGGCGGCCAGAATTTCATCAGCATCGACAGAATTTAAGGCGCCACGAAATACTTCCGAGAGGTAAGCGGCGGAAATCAACCCCAAACTAAGCACCATGGCTAATAAGGGGGTGACTTTCAGCCCGATGCTGGGAAAGCCGAAATAAACGATGAACAGCAACACCAGAACCGGAATGCCGCGAAAAATATAGGCATAGGCGTCCAATAATGGCCTGAGCCAGTAAAAACCTATCCTGCGAATACAGGCAATGACCAGCCCCGCCAATACCCCTGTCACGCTACAACATAAGGTAACAAGGAGTGTATAGCCGAGGCCGCGCCCAAGCTGAATGACTATATCGAGAAAACTCAAAGGTAATTAACCGATCCTTTATTTCATCCATTTATCCATGATGGCTTTGATTTTTTCCGGGCCAAGTTGGTTAAGATAAAGATCAAAATCCTCCCGCATCTTTGAACCTTTAGCAAAAGCAAAACCGTATTTGTCGAAACCGGTAAAAACATAGCTGCTTTCAAAGGGCAAATTCAGCTTGGATTTATAGTTGGCCAGAACCGGTTCTTCAATAAAGGCAAGATCAAGGTTGCCGTTTTGAAGATCGGCCGCCACTTCGGTGTAAGTAGGATAGAGCTTGACTTGGCTGAGGCTGTAATAGCCTTTAGGCTCCAGCTCATTTTTAATCAAGTCGTTATAAGCCATTCCCCTGGGATAACCGATTGAATATTTCTTAAGCTCTGCAAGATCGTTAATTTTAATATTGCGGCTTTTAAGGCTAACCAGATGCCAGGCATTGTCGTAATAGGGTTGTGAAAAATCCATCGCCTCTTTGCGTTTATCGGTAATAGAGATGCCGGAAAATGCAACATCGGCCTGTCCGCTGGAAACCGCACCCAGCATGCCCTGCCAATCATAAGCGGTCACCTGCATGGCAAGTCCCTTGGACTGACAATAACCATCAAAAATTTCCAGATCGGAACCTTTGATGACACCATTTTCCTCATAGAGCATAGGGGGTGACGTCGATGAAACCGCCACCTTAACTATATTCGTTTGTTCCTGCGGCTGTTCACAACCGATTAATGCCAAAACGCAAAGACTCAGCAAACCCATCAGCCAATATTTCTTATTCAACCCAAACACTCCAATCCAAAAATGATTTATCCCGCTCAAATTCTAAAATTCGCACCAGATTTATACCAAAATAGCACCGCATAGCCCATATAGCAAACGCTACTGCTCATGAATCTCACGATCAGTGATTTAAAAATCGGCTTTTCACACCGAACACAGCGGCTGAGTAAGTATTTCCAAAGAGGACTTTCAGAAAATCAGGATTTATGACGCATTCACGCATAGTTCGCCAAAATGATTCCTTATCTAATTTTTCTACAGCATCGTATTGTTTATTGATGAGCACGGATTTAAAGGCCTGCGCTAAATAGGCGCCCAACCACTCCTTCATCAATCCGGCAACTGAAGCCGCATAGCCTTTGACATAGTAAGCATTACCATCGGATGCATTGCATAGAAAAGGAGTGGTTCTGCCTTGGTCGGCTGGTCTGATAATTTCTTCGATTTCCAGCATTTACTAGCCGATCTGCTCATCAATCTGCTGAAAAACGCCCTTCCCTTGAGCATTATTCTTTTCCGCCATTAAAAACAGACATTGACCACCGCTTTTCTTGGCCCACAATTCGCCAACGGCGCGTTTTTCTCTGGAATCGTCATTCGTTGCATACACCTTGCCTTTGTACTCAACGACCAATAACCTGCCGTCAACCAACTCCACGACAAAATCAGGATAAAACCAACCTTTAGCCAAAGGCAAACGGAACGCCGCGCCATCCCGATTCACTAAATTTCTAATCCAGTATTTAACTTTAGGATGACTGTTGATTAACTTGGCGCATTCAAATTCTTCGCCGCTTTCCTTCAAATCCTCAATCACCGGATAAAAATGCTTGTCCAATTGATAACGGCCCTGATAAAAAGGCGGCCTAGCCGGATAATAACCGGGGGAAAACTCAAACACATGATCGAACCGCGTTTCCAGATCATCCGTTTCCTCGAACAATGCATATTGAAAACCCTTATCCGCCGCTTGTTGCCGATAGTTTTCAATTTGTTCGCGAACCGCCCGCGCCAACACATATTTACTGCGTACTAACCCTGTCAACGGTAATCCGCGCGATTTAGTCAGATTGGGAATCAGCTTAGCCAAGAATCCGCGTAACTGTGATGGAATCAACCCAATTTGTCGAACTTGAGGCTCCAACCAAAACAGTAAATCGTTTTCGGTATAACCGCTTTCCACCCAATCCAGGTTATAGGCTTGATTTTGGTCGGCCAGCCGATAACTCAATTTTTTGCCGTCCATATCAACTTCAAAGGTATGCGCGGTTTGAACCAAGTTAAAATTCGGCAACTCAGCCGGAAAATCCAGTAACGACCATTCCCCGCGCCAATGCAAGAAAGCATCGGTATCAAGCAACTCCCACAATTCACCTTGTTTGCAACAAAGTTGCGGCAATGGCGCAAAGAATTTACCCGATTGAGACGGCGCACGAGCCACCGCTACCCGTAAATTATGATGCTCAATTTGCGCACTCAGTTGTTGTTTTTGTGTGCCGGTGACGGTTTTCAGTAATTGCGTCTTGGTTTCGGGCGAAACTTCGCCTTTGATCTCAATACTGAACGTGTTGTGCGCTGTGGGCGTGATAATTACGTTGGTTGAGGTTGCTAACGTTAAATCCGGCTTTGCTTCCACTTCAAAATGAATGGTCGGCTCTGTCCGTACAACAACGTCGTCTTGGCCGTCAAACACATCGCTTTGATTCGGATTACCTTGCGTAATGTTTGCAGCGGCTTCCATTGCCTCAAAACCCATTTCAATCAATTTATCGGTAAGCTGTTTGGCAACCACAGCAAAATCCGGTGAAGCCAAATGTGCATAAGCGCGATTCAACGCATCACTGGTGCGCCGCTTGGCGTGAGGCATCCGTAACACCCGCCCTAATAACTGCTCGGCATCCTTGCTGGATCGAACGTCTTTCACCGAACAAAACACATAGGCAAACGAACAATCCCAACCTTCTTTTAACGCTTCGATGGTAATGATGTATTTGATTGGGCAGGTTGGAGAAAACAGATTCAACCCGTCCAATTCGCGTTGCTTGCCGGTGGCTATGGCTATTTCCCGTTCATCGACATGCAGTTGCCCGATTAAATGCGTTTTTAACACCTCAACCGGCACTTCGCCGTTTTTGGCGTCGGCCTGAAACAACACAATAGGCCGCACAAAGTCGCTTTCTTTTTGTGCTTCCAAGGCCAGTTTTTTACCGGTTAACACTGCATCGCGCACGGCGGCTTGCCAATCCTTGTGCTCGGTCAACACAATCGGCAGTTTAATCATATTTTCGGCTTTTAATTCCGAAGCCGAACAACGGTAAAGGATATTTGAGGCTGACGTAAGGCTGCTGTCCGGCGTTGCGGTGAACTCCACGATACAAGCCGGATGCAATCGTTTTAAGGTATCAAAGGTCAGCTTCGTCCGGGCGTTATGCGCCTCGTCCATAATCACCAACGGTTGATGCAAGGCCAGCAAATTAGCGAACGAGGCTTTGATTTTGCCTATGTCCTCGCGCCGCAAACCGTTTTCCTGTAAATCCTTTTCGCCGATTCGTTCCAACCGACAGTCCGGGTCGGTAATACCGACAAAATGCGGTTCAAAGTCTTCATGATGCACATACACTTTACGGCCGCTGGTATCTTCCACCCGTAACGCGGCCAAGGTGCCGACGATAACCAAGGTCTTGCGGCCTATATCTTGGCGGCGAATCTGGGGAACCTCCCCGACATCAAACACCCGTAGACGATCCAAGCCGAATTCGTTTTCCAACGCCTGCCGGTACGGATGCCCCACGGTTTTCAACGCCTCCAAAGTTTGCTCACGGATAGTATTGGTTGGCACCAGCCATAGCACCACCGGATAATCCTGTTCCAGATAAGCTTTTTGCACCACACTGACAGAATAAGAAGCCAGCACGGTTTTGCCGCCGCCTGTCGGCAAACGCATACAAACATAAGGCATTTCACCAAAATCATAATGACGGTAAGGAATCGGCGGCAATTGTTGTTCGAGATAGCTTTGCTTAAACGCCTCTTCAACCGTGCCGCTGCGGGCTTCGGTTAAGAAATGCGACAAGGCGGCCAAGGCGCGGGTTTGATAGTCTTTTAATGTGAACATAATTCTCAAAATGTAGGCCCAACTCCCTCTCCCTCCGGGAGAGGGCTGGGGTGAGGGGATAAATCAATAACAGCCAACCGAATGGCTTCCAAAACAGCTTCCGTTTCTTGCAACACTTCGTTATTCCAAAAGCGCAATACCCGATAGCCGACAGACTGCAAATACCGACTGCGTTGCTCGTCATATTCCTGTTGCTCCCAATGCTGGCTTCCATCAAGCTCGATAATTATCTTCGGCTCCATGCACAGAAAATCGGCAATATAAGATCCAATCACCTGCTGCCTACGGAATTTGCAACCCAGCATCTGCCGGTTTCTGAGTCGGCCCCACATTACCTGTTCGGCATCGGTTTGGTTTCTGCGTAATGATCTGGCTAATTCTTTCATTGGATGGACTCCTGTTTGCAGCCCCCTCACCCCAACCCTCTCCCGGAGGGAGAGGGAGTTTTATTCGTGCCATAGTTTTTCTCTCCACAAGATGAATCTAGCGGCACTAAATTCCTTCTCCCTCAGAGAAACGGAGTTTCATTCGCAGCACCGTTTTTCTCTCCACAAAATGAATGCAATCGCAGCACATTCCCTCTCCCTCCGGGAGAGGGTTAGGGTGAGGGTGAGGGAATCAAATAAAGGATTCTTCCTCATTAATTTCACACCGCCCTTACATCATAAGGAATTTGCTTGAACACGATATTTTCCGCTTCCAGACGCGGCTTACCGAAACGGCTGGCTTCGCCGTAAATGATCTTGCGCCCGTTATGCTTCGGCAAGCTGTCCAGCACGGCTTGAGTCAGCACATTGCCGCTTTGCGGCCTGCGGTCGCCGAGAATGCCGTTATACAGCAGGTAATAGGCGGTATCGTTATGAATACCCAGCAACGGCGAATCGGCGCGACTTGCCAACGGTGCGCGGGTTTCGCAAAACCAGATATGCGCGGCTAACGCGGCAAATTTCACGTTGTGATGGATCGAACCGACTTCATCGAAAATCGTCTCGCCCAAGCGGAAATAATGGAAGCCGCCACCACCTTGCCAGTTAACCGCCTTGGAAATTCCGCCCTGTTCGCCTTCGACGACTTTTTTTAAGCGCGGCTGGCAGTGGGTTTTTGCATGATCGCCCATTTCTATGCCGATGTAACGGCGGTTCATTTTGTGAGCGACTGCTGCGGTTGTGCCTGAGCCTAGAAAGCTGTCAAGAACAAGATCATTTTCGTTGGTGCTTAACAGTAAGATTTTCTGAATTAGCGCTTCTGGCTTTTTACCATTTGGAAACCTTACATCCCCTTCTTTTGTCAGATTATTCAATGCCAACCCTTGCCAGTATGTCCCAGTCTTTTCTTTCTTAAACAGCAATTTGCCTCTTTTTTCGGCAGTATCTTTAAGCCAAATTATTCTGCGTATTGATGGACTGATATAGAAATGAGCAACTTCTGTATTTTTTTCACGTCCTGATTTTGGGACATACGAAGCCACAAGTAATTCGTCTTTTTCTAAAGACTTAAATTCATCAATAATACGGGTTCTGATGCTAGTTTGCGCATTGGTGTCGGAAAACAGGTTTTCGTAATTATCTATGTAAATGTCATCTCTGTTTTGCCCGTTTTTTGTAAAATCATTGACCGTCGTCCTTTTCAGACCTTTGTATTTCTTAATTCTAATTGGTTCGCCTGATCCGTCCATTATTATTCTTTCTTCTATGAATGTTCCTTTATCGAGCAAAATACTTGTGTATTTCCAGCTTTGCTCATTTGCTTCCATTTCATCAATTAGATCGAATAAATTTTCTTCTTCATAAACATCATTAAATTTCTTGAAACCGTTATCATAGTTTTTTGCATACGCAATTAGGGACTCTATATTTTTCTTTAATTTTTTGTCTTCTCCACCACCACTTGCGCCAGCAGTGAGCTTCATTTTCACACTAACCTGATTGATGAAATTTTTTCTACCAAATATTTCGTCCATGATAACTTTAAGATAATGCCCCTCATTGTCATCAATGGACACCCAGATACTGCCGTCTTCAGTCAGCAATTCCCTGAGCAGTTCCAGACGCGCATATATCAAGCTCAACCACAGCGAATGTTCCAGATTATCGTCATAATATTCAAATGCTGAACGTGTGTTGTAAGGCGGATCGATATAAATACACTTCACCTTACCGGCATACAACGGCAACAACGCTTTCAAGGCTTGCAGGTTGTCGCCTTGTATCAGCATGTTTTCCGTGTTGCTGTCGCCCGCGCTAAACTCCGGCACGGCCTCCAGCAAACGATACGGCACTTTCTGTACGGTGCGCACGGCATCCGATTTGTTTAACCAATCGAGTAAGGGCATGACTTAGGTTTAATCCTTTAGTTTTGATTTAGTTGTACTGGCAAATACTGTTTAAAAGCCAATAGCGGCGCGATTTCTTTGGAAAACGAACATAAGCCTTCGACAAAGTCTGCCTCTCCGGTTTCGCTTTTCAGCACCAACCGCAACATGCCGTCGGGCTTGGGTGAGCCAAGTAATTTTTGTTTGACGATAGCAAAACCGAATTTGTGCATTGCCAATAAAATCGCACTTTCAAAAGTAACCACGGCATTCTGCAACGCTGAAAAGACGGTGGGCAATTGATCTTGATGTTCCAGTAAAGCCCGTAACGCTCTTTTGTCGCCGGTTATCAGCAAGGGATTTTCGGTTTCAACGGCGGCGGCAAATAAGAATTTTTCGCCGCCGTCTATGCCGTCAATGTCTTCAAGTTGGGCTAATAACGCGGTATCGTTAACGGCTGGTAAGGTTTGTGTTGTTTCGAGAAAAGCCTTAAGCCTCGCCAGGGTTTCTTCATTGCCGCATTTGCTCAGGGCTTTGGCAGGATTTTTAGGCAGCAATTGGTATTTTGCCGTGTCGGTGATAAAAACTTCCGTCCATTCCTGACCTAGACTATCCGGCAGAACCTCTAACAAGTCACATTGCGCCAACTTGAGTATGATGTCGTTATCGGCAAGAACGATCAATCAACTTTCCCTTGTAGGTGGGTTTGTAGCAAGGTGTAGTCGTCTTCGTTCAGGTCATCCAACTCTAGCGATTGCAATAAGGCGGCGCGTAGAATTTCTTGGTCAGTTAGCGCATTTTTGGCGATTTTATTAATCGCGACATTAGCTGCACCCCAATGATTTTTTGAGTAGGCATAATTTAAGACAATGTGTAACGGGTCGATTTTGTTTTTTTCACCGTAATGTAGGGCCGAGGTTGCTAATTCATCGCCATTAAGGTTTCGTCCCGTTGGAACAATTTTACATTCGGGATCGCCGGTTAATAGCTCCAGTGCAAAACGGTTAGCTGCACGTTCGTCCTCATCGTCGGCTTCGGCATCAATTTTTTGATCGACGATGGAATGTTCGGCAGTGACATGACCTAGGGTAATATGTCCCAGCTCATGCGCCAAATCGAACAATGCGTAGCCGTGCGGGTGATTTTGAGTCAGTACGATGACCGGACGACCACTTTGCTCAAACGCCAAACCTTCCATTTTTTTAGCTTTTTTGGGTAAATGATGGAGATGAATAACAGGAATGCCATCATCAAGGCAATATGTCAGCACATCTTCAAAGGTAATCCACTTTTTGCCGACAAGAAGCTGTTTACGCAATTCACTGGCATCAAGATAAAAACCAGACTGTGGTTTAGCAGGGAAAGCTTTTAAGACAATACTAGCAAGTGAACGCGCTACCGCACAGGCAACGTTCAAATCATCATCAGCGATATTTTCACGATGCTTAAAACGAATGCCTTGCGGTAATTTTAAGGCGGGTTCTGCGCTTTCTGTCCACAATGTTTCGGCGCGAACGCCAAACGTTTGCCCTAAAATCAGACTGGCTTGTTGCAATCCGGCGGGTGTTTCAGCTATCTCGTTATCCCACCAATCAGGCAGCAACGATTTAATGTATTTTGGATTGTAGCCGACTGTTTGTAACTTACTATACAGGCGTTTCATTTGAGGATTTGTTACCGTCATGATTCACCCCGCTGTATGTTTATGATTATTGAAGTTTATCTTCCCTATCCGGCAAAGTTCTAAAGCCGATTTTTGGTGCGAATTATAGTCTTTAAGCACCCTGAAAGCTATCACGCAAGTTTTCAAGCATCTCATTGTTCGAGGACGATTACTTTTTATAATCGATGTGTCGTGGCGTTCCGTTTTTGGTGTCGGAATAACATCGTCAGGCCTTTATCGAAGTCTATGTCATGCCAACAGTTCACCTTTACGCATCCCGGTCGTGAACGCCATCAGGGCTTTTAGATAAAACTTGCCGCCAATGTCTTTAGCCGCTTTAATTTTCTGCGTCTGATAAATAATATTCTTGTTGTTATCGCATATTGCTCAGATTGCAATAAGCAACCATAATGCAACCCTAGTTATTTTCCGAGGTCAAATTATGCCAGCCCTGACGATCAAAAATATCCCAGACTCTCTATATGAACAATTGAAATCCGCTGCTGATTTGCATCGTCGCAGTATTAACAGCGAAGTTTTAGTTTGTCTTGAAAAGGCGTTGGTTGCTAAGAAAACCAGCCCAAATGACCGTTTACAGCGAATAGAACAGCTACGTGCCGGCATTAAGCCCAATAACATTACAGTAGATGACGTCGATCAAGCTATCGATAATGGGCGTCCATGATCGTTGCCGACACCAATATCATTAGCTACTTGTTCTTGCCGACGCGTTATTCCGAGAAAGCAAGTCAGTTGTATCGAGTTGATCCAGAGTGGGCGGCACCTGAACTTTGGCGGAGCGAGTTTCGTAATGTGCTTGCGCTTTATATTAGGCAGAACATTGTTTCCTTGACCGAGGCACTGGCTTTGCAAGATGAAGCCGAATCGTTGATGGCCGACCAGGAGTTTACTATGCCCTCTGCCGCTGTCATGAATCTCGTCGCCAGTAGCTCTTGTTCTGCTTATGACTGTGAATTTGCGGCTCTGGCTCGACAGCTATCCGTTAAGCTGGTCACGCAAGACAAAAAGCTATTAAAGGAATTTCCAGAAACGGCGGTGAGTCTCGACGAATTTTTATTCCGAGCAAATTCGTAGTAATCGTAGCGTACTATTTCAGCCTTTGATCTTGCCCATGTTCAAAATTTACAAACGAACCATTCATATCGGTACATTGCAAAATCCTCAAGGGCGACTCGAATATCATGTCGAAGAAAGTTCGGGTTCCAGTCTTTCTAAAATCATGGCTATTCCGGCGATGATTGCCGGCGCTATCGTTGGCACGCTGGTCTTTTCCGTATTTTTTGCCGTTCTGTTGATTCCATTGGGGATTGTTGGCTACAAAGCATGGCGATTGATGAAAACGGCGCAGCAACAAAACGTCCGTCAAACAGACAGTGAAGTATTTTATTAGCGATAAAAAAGCTGCAAACGTAATCCAAGAATCAGCGTCAGTCGCCGCAATTCAAAGCTTTCTAATTTACAGCACGTTGCTGAATTACAGTATAGTGGCTGTCTGTTTTTTAGTCTTTCGCTTCGTACACAGTTGGTTGTATCAACTACATAGCCGCTGGTTCTCTGTATCGGCAGAGACATTTGATGTGATTCGTTATGCGGGAATGGCTGTCTACAAAGTAGGCATTCTCTATTATTTAACCTTGCCCCATATTTGGCTCTATGCCTTGATGCAATTGCGTCAATGTGCAATTCGGAATCGGCCAAAGCAGGACGCGGCATAACGAGCCATTACGCTAAGTCGCGTAAATCTCGCGTAACGAAATTTCAGGAATAAAAAAACCAGCTAAGTGCTGGTTATTTATAGTCTTTGTGGTGGGTCGTGCGCGATTCGAACGCGCGACCATCGCATTAAAAGTGCGGTGCTCTACCGGCTGAGCTAACGACCCAACAAAGACTGCCTATTATAATGACTAATTTAATAACGTCAACTTTTTTTTAATTTGATTGGTATTGCGTTGGATCTTTTATTCCCGCATCCATAAATCCGGCCGCCCTCAAACGACAAGCATCACATACTCGACATGCGCACCCCCGCTCATCAGCGGAATAACAGGAGACTGTGCGCCGGTAATCGACGCCTAATTCAACGCCTTGCTTAATGATTTCCGCCTTGCTGAGCGCGATCAGCGGGGTATGTATGGTGAAATACTCGCCTTCTACACCCGCCTTAGTAGCCAGGTTTGCTAATTGCTGAAATGCTTTGATAAATTCAGGCCTGCAATCCGGATAGCCGGAATAATCTACGGCATTAACACCGATAAAGATGTCAGTTAACTTTAAAACTTCCGCCCAGCCTAAGGCAAAGGACAGAAAAATCGTGTTTCTTGCCGGCACATAGGTTACCGGTATGCCTTCCTGTGGGGCGTTGGGTACCGCAATATGCTCATCGGTCAGTGCGGACCCGCCAATCGAACTTAAGCCCAGCTTGATGATTTTATGATCTTCGACTTGATAATCCGCCGCTATCTGCGTAGCGGCTATAAGCTCGGCATTATGCCGCTGACCGTAATCAAAGCTTAAGGCGTAACATTTAAATCCCTGTTTTTTCGCAAGAGCAAGTACGGTAATTGAATCCAATCCCCCGGAGAGAAGGACTATGGCTTTTTTTTGCATATCGGTTTACTTACCTTGGGCATCATCCCAAAGTATTTTATGGAGTTGAAGTTGGAATCGAACAGGTAATCTGTCCTTAAGAATCTTTTCGGCAAGCTCGGTCGGGTTTTGCCGCCCCATCATCGGTGAAAACAATATGTCACAACGATCAGACAACGCATATTCGGCCAAAATGCCTTTAGACCAGTCGTAGTCCTTATCATTACCGATAACAAACTTGACCTGATCTTTTGCGGTCAGGTGTTCGATATTTTGATAGCGGTTTCTGCTTAATTCGCCCGAACTGGGTGTTTTAAGATCCATCACTTTAACAACGCGTGGATCGACTTCAGACACATCGAGCGCACCGCTGGTTTCAAGCGAAACGACATAGCCTTTATCGAGGAGTTTGGTCATTAACTCGATACAGCCCTGCTGCGCCAAAGGTTCTCCACCGGTTACGGTGATATATTTAGTGTCGTACTGCTTAACCTCTGCCATAACGGCATCAATCCCTATTTTTTTACCGCCGGTAAAAGCATAGGCCGTATCGCAATAAACACATCTTAGTGGACAGCCGGTGAGCCGAATAAACACCGTGGGCAGACCCACGGTATTCGACTCACCCTGTAACGAGTAAAAAATCTCAGTTATGCGTAATAAAGTCACAACTGCGATTTATTTAATATCATCAAGCAAAAGTATTTTTTTTGCCGCCAAACGGGCCGCTGTCGAGCCAGGAAAGTCCGTGGTAACGCGTGTTAAATATTCTCGCGCCTTTGCTGCATTTTTCTGCTCAACCTCGATGTAGCCCAGTTTCAGCAAAGCATCAGGCACTTTTGAACTGCCCGGATAATTTTCAATCACGCTGTTAAAGGCTTTACGTGCCGACTCAATGTCCTGGTTAACCCTATAGGCCTCGCCTAGCCAATATTGGGCGTTATTCGCATATTCACCTTTCGGATTTTTACCTAACAAAGCATTAAATTCGGCAATAGCCTGGGCAGTATGCCCGTTCCTGAGCGCTTCATACGCTTGTTGATATTGCTGCTTCTCATCTCCTGAGGCCTTCACAACATCCTGTTTTGGCGCGGGAGCCTGCTGCTTGGCGTCTGGAGCCGCCGCAACTGGAGGCTCCGCCGTCTTGGCGTCAGATATAACCGAACCTTCCTGTGCTTGGGGATTTTCAGCAGCCGCAGATTTGACACCCTCCGCTTTTTTCTCAAGGCTCTGCATTCGCCCATCAAAGTCTGAATACATCGTACTTTGAGACTTTTTCATCTCGGCAATAAGATAAGCTTGCTCCTCCACCTTGCCTGTAAGCTGTCTCACTTCGACTTGCAATTGCTCCAACTGCTTCATCATTTCATACAGCGCATTGTTGGCCGACGAAGGCTTTACAGCAGCACCGACCTCGGTCTCTGGGTACATTGAGTTATCGACAACTGACGGGAGCTCTGAAGGTTCGGCACTGACAGCGCTGCAAACAAGCAGCAACGGCATGATAAGACGAGCTTTCATTTATTTGCCTTGATAATCCAATTCAACGCGACGATTAAGCTCCCAGGATGCTTCGTCGTGTCCTAATGACGCAGGCTTTTCTTCGCCGTAACTGACGATTTCCAACTGCCCATCAGCAACGCCTTGAACTCTCATCATGCTGGCTACCGATTTTGCGCGCTGCTCTCCCAGAGCGATATTGTACTCGCGCGAACCACGCTCGTCGCCGTGACCTTCCATCACAATGCGTTGACCGGGATGCGCGACCAGATATTGTGCGTGCGCTGCAATAACCGGTACGAAGTCGTTCTGAACTTGGCTGCTATCCAGCATAAAATAGATAGTGCTTTTTGACAGCGGGTTGTTAGGATCGCTGAATTCAGGGCCTATGCCGGCATTCGGATACATTCCCGAAGCATTCATTTCCGACCCGGATAACCCCGAACCATTATTTAATCCGCGGGTTGAAGCATCGTTGATGCCGCTGGCCGCATTTTGAGTACCGTCGATCAGGCTAGCGTCTTTTTCATCCTCGCTACAAGCCGTCAGGATTACCGCACTTATTGCCAATGCCAATACTGTTTTATTCAATTTCATTTTTAATTCCCAAAAAAGTAATCTATTAATTTAATTTTACAAAAAAACCGTGTGCGCCCAGCCGACTAGGGTGACCATGCCGGTTCGCGAATTTCATTGCTATCGAATACCAGCTTCTGCTGCATTTTACCATCCAATGATACGGCCGATAAGTAACCCGCATTGCCTTTTCGCGAAGCATATAAAATCATACTGCCATTCGGCGCAAAACTAGGGGATTCATCCGACCGCCCGTCAGTTATTACATTAACCGCCTTGGTCGCCATGTCCATCACGGCAATACGGTAATCGCTGCCATTCCCGTGTACCATCGCTATACTTCTGCCGTCCGGCGAAAAACTGGCTCTGGCGTTATAATTTCCTGAAAATGTCAGCCTTTTTTCGTCCCCGCCTTGGCTCGACACAATATACAGCTGCGGCTTTCCGCCTCGATCCGAAGTAAAAACAATGCTGCTTCCGTCAGGAGACCAGGTGGGCTCGGTATCAATTGCGGAATTGTTAGTCAATTTAGTTAAAGAGCGCGTCACCAGATTTAAGATGTAAATATCAGGACTGCCGTCTTTGGATAACGTCAAAGCCAATTTTCCACCATCGGACGACCATGAAGGCGCGCCGTTGATACCGGGGAATTCCGCAACTCTGACTCGCTCGCCGGTAGCCAAAGTCTGAATATAAATTGCGGCTGATTTTTTCTCGAAGGACACGTAGGCTATTTTTCTGCCGTCAGGCGACCACGCCGGAGACATCAACGGCTCTACAGATGAGGCTATGGTTTGTGCATTAAATCCGTCCGCATCTGAGATTTGCAGTTTATGGTTACTTTGCCTGCCTTGCCTGCTGCTGGTAATGTAGGCAATACGTCCACTGAAAACACCTTTTTTACCGGTTAATTTTTCAAAAATAAGATCGCTGATATGGTGAGCGGTTCTTCGCAACTCTCCCGCTGAGGACGCCATTCGGTACCCCATTATTTGTTGCCCCTTATAGACGTCAAACAACTGAAATTGGACATTGTATTGACCGTGATCTTCGATCACCTGACCGATAACCATATAATTCTGCCCTAAAGCCTGCCAATCCTTAAATTGAATCGCCTCGGCAGTACTGGGTCTGGCCGGCATACTTTGTTTGTCCAGCGTTTTAAAATAACCGCTACGCCCTAAATCCGCATCAACAACAAAACTGACGTCAACCGGAACGCCCGACGCTCCTTGCATAGCGAAAGGAACCACTGAAATAGGCAATGCGCTCTCAATACCCTCAGTAATCTCGATCGTCATCTCTGCGTAGCTACTGGGCGCATAGAAACTGACCAGACCAATCAACAAAATTTTTCTAAAAAAACTCACTTGTTTACCTCAGTAACTTAACTGAAAAAAGACCATAAATAATCGCGGCGCCCATCTTTGTGATGATCGCACTGTCGCCGATTATCTGGAACGATCTGGATCAAACAAAAACTTAAATGACTTAAATTCTTTGGCCGCCAATTCTTTATCTTTGGGTACCGGAAGCGGCGATGCTCTGTGAACGGCGGTTTCTGCCGATCGATCAAAAACCTCATCCCCGCTGGAAGTAACAACCTTCGCATCTACCACTGTGCCATCGGACATCAACGTAACCTGAATTGTACACTTTAAACCCTCTGTAGCGGAAACCGGTCGAATCCAGCTCCGGGCTACTTTTTGCCGTATCGCTGCGGCGGCTGTTTTTATCGCCAGTTGGTCTTGCTCTGCATCCATTCTGGCCTGTTCCGCTTCCATCCTTGCCGCTTCGGCTCTTTCCGCTTCTGCTTTGGCTTGTGCGGCAGCGGCTTCAGCTTTCGCTTTTTCGGCCGCCGCTTTGGCTTTGGCGGCCTCCGCCTTTTCCGCTTCGGCCTTGGCTTGGGCGGCGGCTTCAGCTTTCGCTTTTTCTGACGCTGCTTTGGTTTTGGCGGCTTCCGCCTTTTCCGCTTCGGCCTTGGCTTGTGCGGCGGCTTCGGCTTTCGCTTTTTCTGACGCTGCTTTGGCTTTGGCGGCTTCCGCCTTTTCCGCTTCGGCCTTGGCTTGAGCGTCGGCTTCGGCTTTCGCTTTTTCTGACGCGGCTTTGGCTTTGGCGGCTTCCGCCTTTTCCGCTTCGGCCTTGGCTTGAGCGGCGGCTTCGGTTTTTGCTTTTTCTGACGCGGCTTTGGCTTTGGCGGCTTCCGCCTTTTCCGCTTCAGCCTTGGCTTGAGCGGCGGCTTCGGTTTTTGCTTTTTCTGACGCAGCTTTGGCTTTGGCGGCTTCCACCTTTTCCGCTTCGGCCTTGGCTTGAGCGGCGGCTTCGGCTTTCGCTTTTTCCGCCGCTGCTTTGGCTTTGGCGGCTTCGGCCTGTTTTGCCTCAGCCTTGGCTTGTGCCGCCGCTTCGGCTTTAGCTGCTTCAACCTTCTCTGCTTCGGCCTGTGCCGCAACTTCAGCTTGCTGCGCTGCCTGCTCAGCCGCTTGATTGGCTTCCGGCTTCACTTTCTCTTCGACGGGACGTTTATCCTGCTTGACTGGCTCTGCGGCGGCAACCTCGGCAGGATTTTTAACCTTGGAGTCATCGATAATTTCCGCATGAATAATTTCCGGCGCGGCGTTCGACTCCGGCTTATCGGGCTTGAACAGGGCGCTTAACGCAAACAAGCCTAAGATCGTCAGATGTAACGCCAAGGCCAAAATGAACGGCCATGAAAATCTCTTTTTGCTATCCATCGAAATCTATTGTTCGCCCGACTTGGTCATTAAACCCACACTGGACACTCCGGCATTTTTTAATCCCGCCATCAGTGTAACCACAACGCCATAATCAATACCCTTGTAAGCCCCGATTAAAACCTGGGTTTTCGGTTTCTGGCTTAATACCGCCATCACACGGGCCTCCACCTCTTCAGGCTGCACCAATTCAGGTTCTTTGTCATCAATGGTAATGAAATATTGGCTTTGTTCATTAATTGACACAACAACCGGTAAATTATCGCCTTCCGATTCCACGGTTGCGGACTCGGCTTGCGGAAGCTCGACTTGAACACCGGTTTGCAGCATCGGCGTTGTTATCATGAAAATAATCAACAACACTAAAGTTACGTCAATGTAAGGAACGACATTGATTTCCGCCATAGGCTTCCTGCGCCCATTTTTTCTACCCATTTGCGGCGCGCTCATTTTTGATGCGCCTGTCTTTGCAATAACACGACGAACTCTTCAACAAACAGCTCATACCGCCCTGTCAATCTATCCAACCGAGTCGAAAAACGGTTATAAGAAATAACGGCCGGAATCGCGGCAAACAGACCGATGGCTGTTGCAATCAACGCTTCGGCAATGCCCGGAGCGACTTGCGCCAAAGTCGCCTGCTTGACATTTCCCAGCGACATGAAGGAATTCATGATGCCCCATACCGTACCGAACAGACCGATATAAGGACTGATCGAGCCGACCGTGGCAAGAAATGCCAAATGCTCATCCAGCCGTTCTAATTCACGAGACAATTCGATACGCATGACCCGTTGCGCGCTTTCCACCTGCACGCCGGGCTCTACGTTGCCGGCTTGGCGCATCCGGGAGAATTCTTTGTAGCCGGCCAGGAATATTTTCTCGATGCCTTCCGGTTCGAAGTCCTTGGCTGCCAGCTTTCTGTATAGATCGGCCAACACCACACCGGACCAAAACTGCTCTTCAAATTCGTCGGTGATTTCAACCGCACGATTAAGCTCTTTGCGCTTGGTGAAAATAAAGGTCCACGATGATACCGATGCCGTCAGCAATATCAGCATTACGAATTGAACAACAAAGCTGGCTTCTTTAATTAAATGGAAAATCGATAAATCAGTGTTCATTTCTTGTGTGCTCTAAAATTGATCTAAATAAGGTTTCAGGAATCGCTCTAGGACGCATGGTTTGTGCATCCAAACAGGCAATTCGAACACTGCCCCTGCATAAAACATCGTCACCTCGTGTAATAACTTGCTCGAAAGTCAGGCTGGCTTTTTTAGCAAGACTCACTTCTGCACTCACTTGCAGTTGTTCATTAAACCGGGCGGGACTCAAATAATCGACCTGCACCGAACGCACGACAAAAATAATGCCTTCGACTGCGATTAGCTGATCCTGCTCATAACCGATTGCCCTGAGCATTTCGGTCCTTGCCCGCTCAAAAAACTTCAGGTAGTTGGCGTAAAACACCACGCCGCCAGCGTCGGTATCTTCGTAATAAACGCGTACCGGCCAGCTAAATTTTCCGTTCAGCACGCCTTGCGCCTGACTATTCAAACAAGTCCTCAGTCATGCCCAGGTGTTTGGGTGGTTGCAAACCAAAATGCAAATAGGCATTTTGTGTAACCACGCGACCTCGGGGGGTCCGCATAATAAACCCCTGTTGCAGCAAATACGGCTCCACGACATCTTCAATGGTGCCACGTTCTTCACTGATCGCAGCGGCCAGCGTATCCAATCCTACCGGCCCGCCGGCAAAACTTTCAATCATCGCCATCAGCAGCTTGCGGTCCAATGAATCAAAACCGTTATTATCGACTTTCAACATTTCCAATGCCTGAAAAGACAGCTCCTCGGTGATCGTGCCGTTGCCTTTTACTTCGGCATAATCCCGCACGCGGCGCAACAATCGGTTCGCAATCCGGGGCGTACCGCGAGAACGCCGGGCTATTTCATAAGCGCCTCGTTGTTCCATCGCAATACCCAACACCTTGGCTGAACGCGCCACAATATTGGCCAGCTCGTCAATCGTGTAAAACTCCAATCTCTGAACAATGCCGAAGCGATCGCGCAACGGCGATGTCAGCAATCCGGCGCGGGTCGTTGCGCCAACCAGCGTAAACGGGGGCAAATCGAGCTTGATGGAACGTGCCGCCGGGCCTTCGCCGATCATCAGGTCGAGCTGGTAATCCTCCATGGCCGGATATAAAATCTCTTCAACCGCAGGGCTCAAGCGATGTATTTCATCGATAAACAACACATCATGGGCTTCAAGATTGGTCAGCAATGCCGCAAGGTCACCCGCTTTATCGAGTACAGGCCCCGATGTTTGGCGAATTTTAACACACATTTCAGCGGCTATGATATTAGCCAGCGTCGTCTTGCCCAAGCCGGGAGGTCCGAAAATCAACACGTGATCCAACGCTTCCTGCCGCGCCGTCGCCGCCTGAATGAAAATCTCCATTTGCTCTCGCAACTCTTTCTGGCCGACATAATCGGCAAGGCGCTTGGGGCGGATAGCCCGATCCTGGCGCTCTTCATCCGAATGACTGTGAGCTGTCACCATGCGGTCGCTTTCAATCATCTTACCGCGCCTTGTAACGCCAGTCTGATAATGTCTTCACAACTTTTGCCTGCACTGCTGATATTTTGCACCATTTTACCGGCATCCAACGGCTTATAACCCAGCGAACACAAGGCGCTGATAGCCTCCTGCTTTGGGTTATTGACCGGACGGGCTCTGTCACTGATCACCGCTGAATCGATGGAACCGCCTGAATCACTTAGACCCGGCAATCTGTCCCGCATTTCAATAATCAGCCGTTCGGCGGTTTTTTTACCCACTCCCGGCAAGCGTACCAAAGCTTGAGTGTCATTGTTATGAATACAACGATGAAACTCTTCAGCACTCTGCCCCGATAAAATCGTCAACGCCAACTTGGGGCCGACGCCATTGACCTTGATCAGGGTTCTGAACATCGACCGGTCCGCTTCAGTCGAAAATCCGAACAAAATATGCGCATCCTCACGAACCACCAGATGAGTATGCAGCGTTATCTCGGAACCGATAGCGGGCAGATTATAAAACGTCGTCATCGGCGCTTCGACTTCATAGCCGACGCCGTTCACATCAAGCATTAACGTCGGCGGCGCTTTAAACGCCAGCTTGCCGCGCAGAAACCCGATCACCGCAACAAGCCTTGCTGCAAACGCTGTGCAGTTTGCTGATAATGGGCATGACAAATACTGATGCCCAGCGCGTCGCCCGCATCGATTTGTAACTCGCCTTGAATATTTAACAGAATTTTCACCATGTGCTGAACCTGAATTTTCTCGGCGCTGCCCTTGCCCACGATAGCCTGCTTGACTTGCCGGGCCGCATATTCGAACACCGGCAAACCGGCGACCTGAACCGCGCAAATCGCCGCGCCCCGAGCTTGACCGAGCTTAAGCGCGGAGTCGGCATTTTTATGCATAAACACCTGTTCTATAGCCATTTGCTCCGGCTGGTAGCGTTCGACGACTTCTACAATGCCGTCAAAGATTTGTTTGAGCCGATCGGGAAAATAATCGGCTTTGATATGAATACTGCCGCTGGCTATGTATTTATAACCGCGCGCTGAATCTTCTATAATCCCGTAACCGGTTATTCTCGAGCCCGGATCTATCCCTAAAATTCGCATCCGCTACCGTAAACTATCAATCCAGTCCTTCCATAATTTCGTCGCTGATATCCGCATTGGAATAAACATTCTGAACGTCGTCCAGATCTTCCAATCGGTCTACCAGGCGCATCATTTTTTCCGCGTCATCGGCATCCAGCTCGGCCATTGTAGCCGCCTGCATCGTGACTTCGGCATTATCCGGCTCAAAGCCTGCGGCAACCAACGCTTCTTTTACTTCCAGATAATTTTCCGGCGTGGTCATCACATCGACCGAGCCGTCATCATTGACGATGACGTCTTCCGCTCCGGCTTCCAAAGCGGCCTCCATCAAAGCATCTTCATCGACGGAAGGCGCATAACTGAGGATGCCGATCTTGCTGAACATATAGGCCACAGAACCGTCTGTGCCCAAGTTGCCGCCTGCTTTGGAAAAAGCATGGCGCACTTCGCCGACGGTACGGTTGCGGTTATCGGTCAGGCAATCGACCATAACCGCCGTACCGCCGGGGCCGTAGCCCTCATACCGGACGACTTCGTAATTGACGCCTTCCAGCGTGCCGGACGCTTTTTTGATCGCAGTATCGATAGTATCGCGGCGCATATTCGCACCCAAAGCCTTATCCACCGCAGTGCGTAAAGATGGATTGCTGGCTGCATCCGGCCCGCTGGTTTTTACCGCTACGGTAATTTCTCTGAGCAATTTAGTGAAAATTTTTCCACGTTTAGCGTCCTGTCCGGCCTTACGATGCTTGATATTAGCCCATTTACTATGCCCAGCCATTGTCCCTCTCTAAAGTACAGTTAAATTAATTACTCGTCATTACTTAGCAATTTGAAAAATATATTGAAGGCGCAAGGCGAAAGACAAAGGGTGCAAAAACCTTTCGCCCTTTGTCTTGTTTTATCCGCTTAAATCCGTCTAATCATCAATTACCAAGCTTATAAAATATACGCCAATATCGAAACCAAGCTCGGTTCGGCGCTGTAAAAATCGGCCTGCTCACGAACCAC
Organism: Methylobacter sp. Wu8; assembly: GCF_036440755.1. NCBI lineage: Bacteria > Pseudomonadati > Pseudomonadota > Gammaproteobacteria > Methylococcales > Methylococcaceae > Methylobacter > Methylobacter sp. Wu8. The sequence continues at coordinate 95,331 of NZ_JAZGVT010000061.1, forward strand.
CGGCCGGTCGGCCACGCCGCCAAAGCCGATTACAACGGCTCCGGCCTGCCTGGCTTCCATGTCGGTCTTGCCGTCACCGACCATAACCAATGCGCCTTGCGCTTTAAGCAAGCGCCTGCAAATCTCGGCTTTTCCGCCCGATCTAGCCAACGGCGAATTCCGGTCATAATCGCGGTAACTGCCGTTTTCATTGAAATAAATATCGACTGCGTGGACCTGGGTTTCGGGCAAACCCAGATACCTTGCCAGCGGCAAAATAGCCTGACGGATTCCGCCGCTGACAATATGCACTTCTCTGCCCGGCGCGGTTAAAGTTTCAAACACCTCTTTAACGCCATCGACTATCTGCTCAATATACAAATCGGCCAGCCAGTCGATGCTGTCCCGATCCGGCCTGATCAGCGACAGACGCTGCTCGTAAACCGCTTCCAGCAGCACCTCGCCATTCATCGCCGCATCGGTCAGTCTGGACATTTCCTCGCCCAAGCCGACGCGTCCGGCGAGCTCGTCGATACCTTCTATTTTGCTTAAGGTACTGTCGCAGTCAAAGCAGATGACATCGAAACTCATAAGTTAATCTGGATAGCCTTATGTACGGCAGGAATATGGCAGAGCTGCTGTAACAAATCTTCCGTCAACGGTTCGGAAACGCTGATAACCGCCATCGCCAACTGCTGTTCATCCGCGGTACCCACCTGCATTCTGGAAATATTGATATTGGCATTGCCCAGAACACTGCTGATTGCCGAGATCACACCCGGCTTGTCGTCATGCTGAGTCACTAATAAAGTTCCTACCGGCACCACTTCAATATCGAATTGATCGATACATACCAGCCGGGGATGACAACCGCCCAGCAAGGTTCCCGCCAGCATAATCGAATGATCCGCGCAATGCCCGGTTACCTTGATCAGCGACAAATAATCCTGAGTTTCTTCAGTTTTCGATTCAACCAGCGCAATACCCTGGCGTTTGGCAATATTTTCGGCATTAACCCGGTTCACCGGTGTAGAAAATTGGCCGCTTAACACGCCGATCAACGCAGCAACAGAAACCGGCCGCGCCTCAACTTCCGCCGCGCGGCCCATTAACGTCACTTCTATTTTTTCAATCGGCTTGGTTGCCAAACCCACCAACACCTTACCCAAGATATTGGCCAGCGTGATAAATTCGTGCGATTTTTTCAACTCTTCCGCAGACACTCTGGGCAGGTTTAACGCATTAACCGCTTCGCCGGTCTTCAAAAACGTAACCGCCTGCCGGGCAATTTCGACACTGACCGCCACCTGCGCTTCGGTAGTCGATGCGCCCAAATGCGGGGTAAAAACGATATTATCCAGCTCCAGCAACGGCGAGTTGGCGGGCGGTTCGTTTTCGTAAACATCCAGCGCCGCACCGGCTATTCGCCCGTTTTTCAACGCATCATACAGCGCCGCCTCGTCAATCAAGCCGCCTCTGGCGCAGTTGATAATCATCGCCTCTTTTTTCATGACCGCCAGCTGAGCACTGCCGACCACGTTGCGGGTCTTTTCAATCAACGGGCAATGCAGAGTCAAATAGTCCGCTCGGGTCACCAGCTCGTCCAGACTGACCGACTCAACACCCAAATCTTCGAATATTTCCGGCGCGACAAACGGATCATACGCAATCACCTGCATTTTCAGGCCCAAACCGCGTTGCGAGACGATCCGCCCGATGGTGCCGAATCCGAGTATCGCCAAGGTTTTATGGGCAATTTCCGATCCCATCAGCTTGGAGCGTTCCCATTTTCCGGCGCGAACCGAACGGTCTGCGGTCGGCAAATGACGGCTCAGAGACATCATGTGCGCAATCGCCAATTCGGCTGTCGTTGTTGCATTCGCATCCGGCGTATTCATTACAATAATCCCCAGCTCGGTTGCTGCGGGAATATCGACATTATCGACACCGATGCCGGCGCGGCCTATCAGCTTCAGGTTCTTTGCCGCCTGCAAAACCTTTTTTGTTACCTGAGTATCGCTACGGATCAACAGTGCATCGTAATCGCCGATGACGCCGCATAGCTGGTCCTCATTGAGCCCGGTCTCTATATGTATTTGTATGCCGGACTGATCATGTAAATAATTGATGCCGGCTTCTGCTAATTTGTCGGAAATAAGGATTTTTTTCAAAGGAATGTACCGGAAAAACTATACGTTAAAAATCAAGTGGTTTAACAGATTTACCCGCAGGGCGCGGCCCTACGGGTATAAACAGTTTCCAAGACGCCAGCCTTAATTGCCGTGATAATAACCATCTGGAGAGGGTTTTCGCGCGGGGGGCTTCGGTGCTGGCGCAGCCTGTACCGGCGATTGCATCGGCATAGACGACGCTGACGCTTCACCCAGTGGAGGCAAGCGCTCATAGATTGGCGTAGGCTCCCCACTCTGATTCTTAAGCGCCAAATTTAATGCTTTTTGATCATAATCAGGCATTTCCTGATTATTGGCTTTTTGAATCAATCTTAACGCTGTAGCGAAGCGCTGATCCAGCGTCGTTTCTTCGCCCTCAAGATCAGGATGCGCTTCTACATAAAGAACATTGTTCAGCCAGCCAACCTTGATCGGCTGTTTGACAATATAGACCGGCGTCCCGACTGCAACCAAATCGTATAACTCCTCGACATCCTTGGGATACATCCGAACGCAACCATGCGTTATCTGCATGCCTATGCCGTGAATCTTGTCAATATCGGTGCCGTGTATCCGGTATTCTCCGGGCAAGTCAAGATGCAGCGCCCGCGACCCCAGAGGATTGTGCGGTCCCGGCGGAACAATAAGCGGTAAAGGGTCGCCGTTCGCGGCATGTTCGCGCCGTATCGACTCAGGCGGATGCCAAGAAGGATTCATGATTTTCCGTGCAACTTTGGTTTTACCCAACGGCGTCTTCCAATCCTGTCTGCCGACGCCATGCGCATAAGACATGACCTGCCGGGGCTTTTCGCCTTTTTTGGTCGGCGGGTAATAATACATGCGGTATTCGGAAATATTTAAGGTAATGCCGTTATGCGGCGAATCCGGCAAAATACGCATATTGGATAAACGGACAATCTCGCCTTTTCTAACCAGCCAACGATCGACATCCGGGTTTAACCTGACTATTTCAGTTTGCCCCAAAAGAAAGCGGCGCGCCACGTCCAATAAGGTTTCGTCCTGCTCTGCGCGGGTTAGAGCCATACCATCAGGATACTGGACGATTACGCTATCATTGCTATTTTCCGGCATTTCATAAGTCGTAGCATTGGCATGACCGCCAATGACGGACAGCAAGATAGTAAAAACGAGTAGTGCGCGAATATTCATTGCGATAAATTTCTCAAAAACCATATAAAAATAATAATTCTTTTCAAGCGCCAGCAATGTTTGCTGGTCCGGGCAGGGACAGATCCGCAACCCAATCGGCAATACCCAGCTAATTACTCAAGATCTGCCAATCTAAAAAAGTTCCTATATTATCATGCAAGGCCGATTCGAGCATAGTTTAGCTGATTTACTGGACAGGGCAATCGCGCTTAAAAGTGCTTGAAAATATAATTTAGATGAGGTAATAATCCTATCATTTTGATTTTCAATGACAGCAAAACCAACACCTTCTATTATCCATCACTTTTCAAGCA